>JADGRF010000129.1 GCA_017881055.1 Sandaracinaceae bacterium | reverse complement strand
GGCGGCAACCCGCAGCTCGGCACCGAGCTCTTCAAGCGCGCCGCCGCGATCACCAAGCGCCAAGCCCACGGCGTGCTCGTTCAATGGGCCGAGCACTGTGCGGTCGCTCTGCAGGACCGCAAGCAGTTCCACGACTTGCTCACCGAAGTGATCGAAGCCGGCGACGTCCCCAAGTACCGCCTGCCCAACAAGCTAGCGCGCCATCAAGCCGAGCGGCTGCTGAAGCAGATCAACGACCTGTTCTACGACTGATCGCGTTCTCGGGCTGATCGCGACGCGCTTTGCCTCCGAGAGCGGCTTACGTGGGTTGCGGGTTCGTGTGAAAAGCGAGCCTTGCGGGCCCTTGTGTTTAATGTCGTTTTTTTGTTAGCTGCGGCGCGCCGTGCAGCGTCCGCGTGCGGTTCAAAAGCTTTCATCGCGCGCAGTGGCGTACGGCTCTGCGCAGGCGAAGTTTCCGTGGATATGCCGAAAGGGTCGTGAGCTATGGAGTTGTGGCGTCGCTTCGATAATGCGTGGGCCAAGTGGGAAGGCCGGCTCACCGTCATGGTGTTGTTGTCGATGGTGTTCGTCGCCAGCTTCTCCGCCGGCGTGCGTAACCTGACCCGCTTCGACATCAAGTGGGCCAACGAGCTGCTGATGGACATGGAATGGGCCGACTCCTTCTTGCGCAAGGGCACGATGTGGCTCGCGTTCCTGGGCGCTTCGCTGGCGACGCACTACCGCAAGCACATCAGCATCGACTTGCTGACGCGCCTGGCGCCGCTCAAGGCCAAGTACACGATGCACGCGCTCGCGGGCATCATCGGCGGTGCGATCACGATCGCGCTCGCGTTCTCGTTCGCATCAGCGGTCAAGCTGAACCTGACCGAGCGCCCGATCGAATACGAGATCCTCGGCGACAACGGCTCGATGCACATCTGCGACGCGACCGACGAACAGCTGAAGGCGCTCGAGGACACGCAGCGTCCGACCAGTTTCTGCATGGCGCGCAAGGTCCTGAACGCGCTGTCCGTGCCGGCCGAAACGCCCGGCGCTGCGTTCCAGATCATCGTCCCGATCATGTTCCTGCTGATGGGCCTGCGCTTCATCTTCCAAGGTCTCGAAGCGGGCGGCATCATGCTCAAGGGTGTCGCGGCCATGGAAGAAGCCGAGGCCGAGGATCGCGCTCGCTTGGCTGCGGTGCATGCCGCCGTTTCGAAGGCTCCTGCGCCCCATGATCATGGCGGCGTCGGAGGTGCGTCATGATCATCATCGTCATCGGAATGCTGCTGATCGCCTTCCTCGGAGTGCCGCTCTTCGCGCTCTTCGGTGGTGCGGCGCTCGCGCTCTTTCTGAGCTTGCCGGAGGGTCAGTGGGCCTCGCCCGCGATCGACGTGTTCGGTGTCGGCTTCGCCGAGAACCCCACGCTGATGACCATCCCGCTCTTCACTTTCGCGGGCTACCTGCTCGCCGAGTCGGGCATGCCCAAGCGCTTGGTCGAGCTGTCGCGCGCGTGGCTCGGCTGGATGCCCGGCGGTCTCGCGGTCGTCTGCTTGATGGTGTCGGCGTTCTTCACGACCTTCACCGGTGGTAGCGGCATCACGATCGTCGCCGTTGGCGGTCTGCTCTTGCCCGCGATGTTGCAGGAGAAGTATCCCGACAAGTTCGCGCTCGGCCTGGTGACCACCGGCGGCTCGCTCGGCATTCTCTTTCCGCCCAGCGTTCCGCTGATCCTCTACGGCATCGTCGCCAACCTCAACATGAACAAGTTGATGGTTGCCGGCATCCTGCCCGGCACGCTCGTCGTCGTCGTGCTCGCCATCTACGGCGGCTACATCGGCGCGAAGTCCGGCTTCACCAAGACGCCGTTCGTGTGGAAGCGTGCGTGGGCTGCCCTCTGGGTGACCAAGTGGGAGGTCGCGATCCCCGTCGTGCTGCTCGCCGGCATGGGCACGGGCGTTCTGCGTATCCACGAAGCGTCGGTCTTCACCGCCGTCTACGTGCTCTTCATCGAGGTCGTGATCTACCGCGACATCAGCATCAAGCGCGACCTGCCGCGTGTGGTCATCGAGTCGATGACGTTGGTCGGCGCGATCCTCACGATCATGGCCTGCGCCGTCGGCTTCACCGGCTGGATGATTCAGGCCGAGATCCCGATGCACCTGCTCGACTGGATGCAGACGCTGATCTCGTCGAAGTTCATCTTCCTGATCGTCCTCAACATCTTCCTGATCTTCGTCGGCATGATCATGGAGATCTTCGCGGCGATCATCGTCGCGGTGCCTCTGGTGTTGCCGCTGGCTCGCGCCTACGGCCTCGACCCGTACCACTTCGCGATCATCTTCTTGCTCAACCTCGAGATCGCGTACCTGATGCCGCCGCTCGGTATCAACCTGTTCATTTCGAGCATTCGCTTCGGCCGCCCAGTGACCTACCTGTACCAGACGGTGCTGGTGTTCATCGGCGTGCTGTTCGCGACGCTGATGATCGTCTGCTACGTGCCGTCGATCACGACCATGCTGCCGAACCTGATCAAGTCCGACGACATCAGCGAAGAGATTCGCAACGATGCCATGAATACCGGCCCGCAAGACGATGGCCTGAAGGACTCGGACTTCGGCATGAACGCCGAAGACATCGCCAACCTGGGCAAAGACGGCGGCACACCTGCCGCCGACGCCGGTGCAGCAGTGGACGAGAAGAAGGACGCGGGCGCGCCGGACGCGGGCGCCGTGAAAGCGGCTGCGCCTGCGAAGGCCGTCAAGCCCGCGAAGCACGCACGAAGCACTGACGCAGTGACCCCGTGATGTGTTGGACACGCGCGTGAGCGCAAAGCCCCGGGAGCCTCGGCTCTTCGGGGCTTTGCGCGTGCGCGCTGCAGTGTTGGCGCACCGGACCGAGGTTTCGTGCTGCGCCGCTGTCAGCTGCAAGCGCGATCCTGACGCAAATGACTGGCGCTCACTCGGCGAGCCGACGCGGCGCGCGTGCGCGGCAGTGGCAGTTTCCGCGACAGGCCCCCTCGATCCGACGCACCAGGCTCCCAGCGCGGTCGGTGAGCCCGTGAGCCCACCGCCGCGCCCGTTAGCTTCAGGGAGCCGCGGGAGTCGCAGGTCCGGGTGCTTCAGCCGCCGCCGGAACGCTTGCTGCCGGCGTTCCGGCCAACGCCTTGAGCTGCGACGCGATCGAGCAATCGCTGGCGCCCGTCGTGTTGCGGGCTTCTGCCGAGAGCTTTGGAGTGTAGGGCGCGTCTTTCGACAGAATGCGCGTCGTCAGCAGCACGCCCTGCGCTCGCACGCGGGCGTGGAGCAACGGCTCGTCGCGCTTCAAGTCCCACAGGAACACGCTCACCGGCGAGTCGCGACGATTTGGGCCCTCTTGCAGCACGAGCATGAACCAGTCCGAGCGCACGAGGCCCAGAACGCTCGGCAGATCGGCACGGATGTGCCGCGACAGCATCTCGTCCTGCACGCGCAGGTGCATCACGTCGCCCAGCTTCTTGGTCTCGTCGAGCCAGGCGGGCGTCAGGAACTCGCCCTTCTCGTACAGCCCGCGCGCCGAGGTCGGTGACAGCCCCATGCACGTGGCGATCAGATCCGGCTCCATGGTCTTGGCACCCGCAGCGATCTTGGTCTTGTCGTGCGCGTCGCTGGCTTGCAGCCGCAGATACAAGCCGTTGCCCGAGCGCAGTCCGGGAATGTGCAGCCGCGGGTCCACGACCGTCGTGGGCTCGCTCTGCGCCGCCGACAGCACCAAGCCCTCGAGCTTGTCGCGCAGCGACTGGTAGGCCTTGCGCGCTTCGCCGAGCTCACCGTCGTGCACCTGCACGATCGCCGCGCGCAGCGCATCGGCTTTGCGCTGCTCCTTCCACATATAGCCGCCGATCACGACGCCCAGCGAGAGCATCGCGAGCAGCCCGAGCTTCCACGGAATGCGCGGCATGTAGCTCGCCGCTTCATCCACGTCCGGTCTCGCCGGGATGAGCCGATCGCGTCGCGCCTTGGGGTCCATCCGCGGCTTACGTCCTCGCTTCCTCGGTCACCGTACGTGAGTACGGCTCCCTCGGTCGCTGCGGGCGCGCTCGCGGCTGAACCCCAATTCGCGCCGCTCGCGTCGCACAGAGATCACTTCTTGGCGCTGAGGCGATTGACGGCAAAGCTCACGTTCGCGTAGCCGGCTTGCGCGGTCGAGAACATCAGCTTCTTGATCACGCGGTAGTCGGTGTTCACGTCGGCTTGCAGAATCACCTGACCGGCGAAGGGCTCGTTCGGGTGCAGGATGCTCCAGTTGCGTTTGAGCGTCTCGAGATCCTGAATCAGCTGCTCGATGCGCTCGACCTTGGCGTCGGCTGCGAGCGTCGCGGTGTCCGCCATGCGGCGACCGTCGAGCGTGACCACCACGGCGTCGACCGCGATGACCGGAGAGATCTCGATGTCCACGACGTTCTCCGCCTTGGGCATCTTGAGGCTCGCCTTCTGCGCGAGCAGCTCGCCACTCGCGCTGAACGAGATCAGCAAGAAAACGACGAGCACGATCAGAAAGTCGATGAAGGGAACGAGCGGAATCGCAACGTCGACCGACTTGCCGCCGTGGCCGCCGGTCCTCTTGGCGACGAACTTCAACGGCACGTTGTGGAGGAGAACTCTACCTGGTTGACCGATGGGCATTGGTTTTGTCTTCTCGCTAAATCTGGACTACGCCGAGAGCCGAAGGCGGCTCGGCGGGTATGTCAAAGAGCCGATCCATCGGAAAGCGACATCTCGGGGAAGCCTTCGCCGACGACCATGTCCATCGATGCGACTACGTCTTCGTAACGAACGCCGTCTTCCGGCGCGACCACGAGGTCTTTGCGGTTCGGCTCGAGGCGCTTGCGCTCCTGAAGCTTCTCGCGCAGCTGCTCCATGTCGTACTGGTCGCCGGTCTTGGGAATCTCGATGCGGTCACCCGCGGTCGACGAGATCACGAAGCCCGTGCCGGACACCTGGAGGATCACCTTGATGTGCTCTTCCGGAGGCGGCTGGTCAGCCGATGCCTGGCCGGGCTGCTGCTGGTTGGCATTCAAGCGCGCGAGCTGGTTCCAGACCGCGGTGACCAACAAGAACATCACGCAGCACAACAGAAGATCGATGAAGGGAACGAGCGGAATCTCGGAGTCGACGTTCTTCTTACCGCCGTGCCCGCCACCTACGCTTATGCCACCCATGTCGAGCCTCGCTTATGCGAAAAGCCGGAGGCTGTTTCGCAGGAAATCCAGTTGCTATGAACGCCAGAAAAAATCAGGTCCGAGACCGAGGCTCGTTGATGCGCACACCAACGAGCCCCAGGCAGCACCTGCTCCCCGAAGAGCCGCCGCGAAGAGCCGAAGGCTGCTTCGCAGAATCGCATGCTTCGGGGTATGTGATTAAGCAGCTTGAGATTCGTCGAGCTGGATCTTGGAGCGGTTGTTCACGACCAGGTTCACGACCTGGACCGTGGCGGAGTTGATATCGTCGATCAGCTTCTGCGTCTTGGTGTTGTGCGCAGCGAAGCCGATCAGCGCGACGATGGCGGCGGTCAGACCGAACGCCGTGCAGTTCATCGCTTCCGAAATACCCTTGGCGAGCATGGTCGCTTTCGACGACGCGTCGGCGTTGGCGACGGCGCCGAACGCGGCGATCAGGCCCGTCACGGTTCCGAGTAGACCCGAGAGCATCGCCAAGTTCGCGAAGAGCGCGAGCAGCGGCGTGCGGTGTTCGATCTTCGGCAGCTCGACCAGCGCGGCTTCATCCATCGCGGCCTGAACTTCGGCGTCCGGACGGTTCACCTTCATCAGGCCCGCCTTCACGATCCGCGCGAGGGGCGCGTTCGCTGCCGAACAGAGCTTGATGGCGCGACCGATGTCGCCGGCGAGGATGCACTTCTGCATCGTCGCGAGGAACACTTCGCGGTTGATCGAGCTCTTGTACAGATAGATCGCGCGTTCGACGATGATGCCGATGGCGAGCACCTGCCAGAACAGGATGGGGTACATGCCCCAGCCGCCCTCTTCGAAGTGATGCGCGAGCGTTGACATTCCGTGTCTCCTTTTACTGGCCGCACTGTGTGCGACCATTCTTGCTGCGGGGCCGCGTTCACCGGCCGTTCGTTGCGTGATTTAGCGAGCTGTGTCTCGGATTCCCCAGCGGTTAGCGCGAGCGAACGCGCGTGCCAGCCACTGGGTGAAATTTCAAACGCCGTCACACTAGTGATCTAACCGCTTGGATTTCAACGATTAAGAGCGTTGTGTCTGGCGTAGTGCGGTAAATGAGGGGGTCATCATATCGGCGACGCTCCTCATGTCAACAGTGATCTGCGCACATTTCTCACACTCAGTATTCCTGTACATTTACAGTGTCGTATTCTGAGGGCCTCGAACGCTGCGCCATGCGTGCGATCACTCGGGATACCAGCAGAGACAACGACGGTCGCGCAAAGTTCCGGCAGCCGATACGGATCGTGTTTGAGCCCGAGCCGCACTCCTTCATGACGCCGCATGCGTCCGCCTCCCACGATCAGTCACGACCGAACGACCGATCGCGAACGACTGACCGCTCGATCCACGATCACGGACCGACTACGCATCGACCACGCGCGCAGCCTGTTCATCGCACGTGTCGTGCGCGGTCGGACATCGTGTCGCGTGCAACGCGTCGCGCCCGTGCGCGCTGCACGACACAGCTCACGCGGGCGAAAGCCCTGCGATCCTTTCGTGTTCGTTGACAAGCACAGACCGGGTCGGTAGCGTCACGGCTTCAGATTTCGTCATCGGCGTGCGATGCGCACGACTTTGGTTCCCTCTCATCGTGACGGGTGTTTCTGATCCTGTGTTGTGATCCCGCGGGGGCCGAGCCGTACCACTCCCGTTCGTCTTACGGAGCGATTCCATGGAAAAAGTCTGGGGTTTCTTGCACGACGGCGCGCCGTTCTCGTTCATCAACGTCGCCATCCTTGCATTCGTCATCGCGATCATCGCGGATCGATTCGTCCACATCCTGACCAAGCATCAGGTCAACGGCGAAGAGTTCATGGCCCAGATCCGGAAGCTCGTTCAAGCGGGCAACATCGATCGCGCCATCAAGCTTTGTGAAGCCGAGCCGCTGCCGCTGCTGCAGGTGGTGAAGTCGGGCCTCACGCAGGTCAACCGCGGTGAAGAAGCGATCATCGCGAACATGGAAGAGCGCATGGGCGAAGTCGTCCCGCAGCTCGAGAAGCGCATCGGCGTGCTCTGGTCGCTCGCGAACATCGCGACCCTGATCGGTCTGCTCGGAACCATCTCGGGTCTGATCAAGTCGTTCGCCGCCGTTGCGTTCGCCGAGCCGGCGCAGAAGTCCGCGCTGCTCTCGCGCGGTATTTCGGAAGCCATGTACAACACCGCGCTCGGCCTCGGCATCGCGGTGCTCTGCATGTTCTTCCACATGGTGCTCAACGGCTGGGCCAAGCGCATCAAGCACGATCTCGAGCGCACCCAGATGAAGCTCGAGAACCTGCTCACGCTGAAGCGCGAATAGAGCTTAGTTACTCGGCGTAGCGATCAAGCATGCCTCAATTCACCTCGAAGCAGCGCTCGTACATTCGCAAGCGCTCGCGGCACCAGGAAATCGATCCGTCCGAGTCGGTCGGCGAGCTGAACATCGTTCCGTTCCTCGACATCGTGATGAACTTGATCATGTTCTTGCTCGCGACGAGCGAGGCCGTGCTCCTGATCTCGCAGATCGAGTCGGACTTGCCGAAGATCGCCAAGGGTCGCAGCAAGGGCGCCGACGTAGCGACACCGCTGAACTTGAACGTGACCGTCACTGACGCGGGCGTGATCGTCAGTGGCTCGGGCGGCAAGCTCGCGCCGGGCTGCGCGAACGTCGATCAAAGCCGCAGCATCACGGTGCCGAAGAAGGGTCCGAGCTACGACTGGCCGGGTCTCACCGACTGCGTCGCGCGCATCAAGCAGCAGTTCGCAGACGAAGACACGGTCACGATCAGCGCGGATCCGCAGGTGCAGTACGAGCACCTGGTGGCCGCGATGGACGCCGTGCGTAGTCGCCCGAAGGACAAGCAGGTCTTGTTCCCCAACGTGCTGGTCTCCGTGGGTATTCGATGACATACCCGCGAAACAGCCTGCGGCTTTTCGCGGAGGCGCAGCCATGACGACCGAAGCCCAAGATCGACCCGCAACCATCGCCGACTGCAAGCGCATCATCCGGCGCAAGGTCGGCAAGCACGTGCACGAGGAAGAGCACGGCCTGAACATCTATCCGATGATGGACATGATGACGATCCTGCTCGTCTTCTTGATCCAGAGCTTCGCGTCCGGTGCGGCCGAAGTCGTTCAGTCGGAAGAGCTGCAGATCCCCAGCTCCACGTCGATGGTGGAAGCCAGCGAAGCGTTGGGCGTGATCGTCTCGCAGAGCGAGATCGTCGTCGAGGGCAAGCACGTGCTGTCGCTGCGCAACGGCAAGGTCGACCCGAGCTTGAAGCAGGGTGGCGGTAACGGCTGGCTGATCACGCCGCTGTTCAACACCTTGAAGCAGCACCGCGACCGCTTGAAGACGATCGCCTCGCGCAACACGCAGCGCGCGTTTCGCGGCGAAGTGCGCATCGTGGCGGACAAGCGAACCCCGTTCAGAACGCTGGGTGAGGTGATCTACACGCTCGGTCAAACCGAGTTTGGATCACTGCGCTTCATCGTGCTGCAGCAAGCGAAGAAACAGTGACG
>JADGRF010000128.1 GCA_017881055.1 Sandaracinaceae bacterium | reverse complement strand
GCGCGGCTCGGTTGACGCGCGCTTCATGAAGCGCGCGCTGCGCGCCGCGGCCAAAGGCGACCCGAGCCCCAATCCGCATGTTGGTGCGGTGGTGGCGCGCGGCGATGAAGTCATCAGCGTCGGCCATCATGCGCGCGCGGGCGGACCGCACGCCGAAATCGTGGCGCTGCAACGCGCCGGCAAGCGCGCGCGCGGCGCGACGCTGTACGTGACGTTCGAGCCCTGCAACCACTACGGACGCACGCCGCCGTGTACGGAAGCGATCATCGCAGCCGGCGTGAAGCGCGTGGTGATCGGCTGTGACGATCCTGCGCCGCACGTTCCGGGCAGCAGTGCGCGACTACGCGCGGCGGGCATCGACGTGGTCAGTGGCGTGGAGCAACTCGCCGCCAAGCGCATGATCGCAGACTTCGCGAAGCTGATGATTCACAAGCTGCCGCACGTCACGATCAAAGCGGCCGTCACGCTGGACGGCCGGATTGCCACCCGCACCGGCGACTCGCAGTGGATCACCTGCGAGGCGTCGCGCAAGCACGTACACCGCATGCGCGCGTACGCGGATGCGATCCTCGTCGGCATCGGCACCGTGCTGGCCGACGACCCGGAGCTGACCGTGCGGCACGTGCGTGGCCGGAACCCCATGCGCGTGGTGCTGGACACCAAGCTACGCACACCCTTGCGCGCAAAGCTCGTCACCAGCGCGCGCGAGACCCCGACGATCATCTTCCACGCCGCGGGCGCGCCGCGCGCTCGTGCGAAAGCCCTGACTGCCGCTGGCGTCGAGCTGATCGAAGTGCGCACCACGAGCCCGGGCAAGCTTGCGCTGCGCAACGTGCTGCGTGAGCTCGCCAAGCGCGACGTCATGAAGCTGCTGGTCGAAGGCGGTTCCGGCGTGCACGGCGCGCTGCTCGACGCAGGCTTGGCCGACCGCGTCGCCGTGTTCGTCGCGCCGCGCATCCTGGGCGACGCCCACGCGATCCCACTGGCCAGCGGGCGCCCGCGCAAGCTGATCCGCGAGGCGCTCGTGCTCTCGGACGCCATCGTTCAGCGTTTCGGCGACGACGTGCTCATCCTGGGCGAGCTCCAGCAGAATCTCGAAAGCGGGCGTTGAGAACCCTGCTGTAGAACCGGGCCGCTCCACGCACGTTCAGTTGGTCGATGCGCAATGTCGGGGCTATGTCTGGTGTTCTCAGGCTCTTCTGGGGCAACATTCGTTGGAAGCACATGCGCAGTCAGGCGATCGAACGGGTTCACAGGGCGCTCGAGGACATCTCGGCCGGTAGAATGGTCGTGCTCGTCGACGACGAGCAACGCGAAAACGAGGGTGACCTCGTGATGGCAGGCGACCTCGTCACGCCGGAGGCGATCAACTTCATGGCGCGCTTTGGCCGCGGCCTGATCTGCCTCACGCTGGAGCCGCAGAAGGTCGATCAGCTCGGTCTGCCTATGATGGTCGAGAACAACCAGACCAAGAGCGGCACGGCGTTCACGGTTTCAATCGAAGCGCGACGCGGCGTGACCACGGGCATCAGCGCGGCGGATCGGGCGCAGACCGTGCGCGTGGCCGTCGACAAGAATTCTCGCGCTGAGGACCTGCTCAGCCCAGGACACATCTTCCCGCTGCGTGCAGTAGCAGGGGGCGTGTTGCAGCGCGCGGGCCACACCGAAGGCTCCGTGGACATCGCTCGCCTCGCGGGGCGCACGCCGGCCGGCGTGATCTGCGAGATCATGAACGACGACGGAAGCATGGCGCGCATGAACGACCTAGAGCGCTTCGCCGCCGCGCACAACCTGCGCATCCTGTCGATCGCCGATCTGATTCAGTATCGGCTGCAGACCGAGCGCTTGGTCCGTAAGGTTTCAGAAGGCGAGATTCTCCTGCCGCCGCGCAACCTGCCTTGGAAAGCCCACGTCTACGAGACGCTCGGCGGACGCGGTCAGCACGAGATCCTTGCGCTCTCGCTCGGCGAGGTCGATGCGTCGCCCACGCTCGTCCGTGTGCAGATGGGCAGCGTGCTCGGCGACGTCTTCGGCGCACGACGCGGCACACGCTTGCTCGCCAACGAAGCGGTGCAGCGCATCGAAGAAGAAGGCAAGGGCGTGGTGCTGTACATCCCGCCGCGCGGCGACCTCGTGAGCGACCTCGACTACCACATGGGTCGACTCGCGGAGCGCCCGGCGCCCGCGCATGAAGTCGTGCTGCGCGAGATCGGCTTCGGTTCGCAGGTGCTGATGGACATCGGCATTCGCAAGATGCGCCTGATCACCAACACACCCAGCCGCATCGTTGCGGTCGATGGCTATGAGCTCGAGGTCGTCGAGCAGGTGCTGCTGCGAGCACCGAGCCCCGAAACCGAACCCAGCTCGCCGCGCACGACGCACTGAAGAAAGCTCCGCATGCCTCCACAGATCATCGAAGGTACCTACAACGCTCCCAAAGATGCTCGTTTCGCCATCGTGGCGGCACGCTTCAACGAGTTCATCGTCGATCGCTTGGTCGACGGAGCGATCGACACGCTGCGCCGACACGGCGTCGACGACGGCCGCATCCTGCTCGTACGTGTGCCGGGCGCGTTCGAGATTCCCGTGACCTGCAAGCGCATCGCCGAGGCCGGCAAGGTCAGCGCGATCATCGCGCTCGGCTGCGTGATCCGCGGGGCGACGGCGCACTTCGAATACGTCGCGGGTGAAGCCGCCAAGGGCGCGGGCCTAGTGGCCACCAGTACGGGCGTGCCGGTCGTGTTCGGCGTGCTCACGACGGAGACAATCGAGCAGGCGATCGAGCGCGCCGGAACCAAAGCCGGCAACAAGGGCAGTGAATCCGCGATGTCCGCGCTCGAAATGGCCAGCGTGATGCATGCGCTCGCCCAGTCGAAGCGCTGACACAAGCGCGCTCGTCCGAGCGCGGGGCTAATCGAACCGCGCTAACCAAACCGCGTGCGCTGCTCGCGAAACCCGCTATGATGCGCCCGGTTCTTTGATCCGGTTGTCTACTCATGGGCGCGCGACGCAAAGCTAGAGAAGCAGCGGTACAGATGCTGTACCAAATGGACGTCTCCGGCGCCGACGCCGAACACACGATCAGGCTGTTTTGGTCGAGTCTGTCCACGAGTGGCGGCGGCAGTAGTGACGACGCACGCGACGACAGCGCCGCGAAGCAAGAGCTGCAAGAGCTCACCCGGGAGCGCGAGTTCGCGGACGCGCTCGTACGCGGCTACGACGAACGCAAGACCGAGATCGACGACAAGATTCGCTCGGTGAGTCGGCACTGGCGCCTCGAGCGCATGGCGCGTGTCGACCGCAACATCATTCGCTTGGGCGCGTACGAGCTCCTACACATGAAGGACGTGCCACGCCGCGTCACGCTCAACGAGGCGGTCGAGCTGGCCAAGCGCTTCGGCAACGAAGAGAGCCCCGCCTTCGTGAACGGCGTGCTCGATCGAATCGGGGAAGACTCCGCAAAAGAGTGACGTGCAAGCGTGTGGTTGGAGTTGGACTACGGGAGCTAGCGTGGACATTCGTTTTCTCGCACCCGATCTGACGCACCTCGACGCACTGAAGTGCGAGGCCATTCTCGCGCCGTTCTTCAGCGATGAGCGCCCGCTGTGCGGAGCGCTAGGCCTCTTGGACTGGCGGCTGTGCGGGTTTCTGTCGCGCGCAATCCTGCGCGGCGAGATCACCGGCGCAGTCGGTGAGACGGTGCTCGTGCCGCTGCGACCGCGCTTCACGGTCGACAAGCTGTTCTTGTTCGGACTCGGCGCATCGGCCGAGTTCACGAAGGACTCGCTCGTGCCTGCCACCACGCGCATGCTCGAGGTCGTCGCCCGCGCCAAGGTTCGTACGACTGCCTTGGTGCTTCCGGGACGCAGCACGGGCCGCGTACGACCGAGCGAAGCCATGGAGGGCTTCGTGTCCGCCAGCCTGGCGCGGAACGAACAGGACGAAGTGATCCTGATCGAGCCGCACGAAGCCCAACGCGAAATGGATCCGATCGTGCAGCGCGAACGTCGTCGCGCGCGCGCTGCAGGAGGCTGAGCGACCGTGAACGCGCCGCGTCATCAGATCTTCATCGATCGCGGCGGCACCTTCACCGACTGCATCGGCCTCGACCCGACCAGCGGTCAGCTGCGCGCGCGTCGACTTTACGGACACCGACGCCGAAGTGGAGGGCAACCTGAACGCGCCGCGCGCCGTGACCGTGGCCGCGGTGCTGTACGTGCTGCGGCTGCTGGTTGGCTCGCCGATCCCGCTCAACAGCGGCTGCTTGCGACCGATCGAGCTGATCATCCCCGAACGCTCACTGCTCTCGCCCAGCAGCGGTCGCGCCGTCGTGGCTGGCAACGTCGAGACCTCGCAGCGCGTGGTCGACGTCATGCTCGGCGCGCTCGGCAAGCTCGCAGCCTGCCAAGGCACCATGAACAACCTCACGTTCGGCGATGCCACGTTCGGGTACTACGAAACGATCGCCGGTGGCGCAGGAGCCGGCGACGGTTTCGCGGGTGCGTCGGGCGTGCACACGCACATGACGAACACGCGCATCACCGACCCCGAAGTGCTCGAAACACGTTTTCCGGTCCGGCTCTGGCGCTTCTCACTTCGCCCAGGCAGCGGCGGAAGTGGACGCTTCCGCGGCGGCGACGGCGTGGTGCGCGAAATCGAAGCCTTGGTCCCGCTGCAAGTCTCGATCCTCGCAGAGCGCCGCACCCGCACACCCTTTGGCCTGGCCGGCGGCGGTGCGGGTGCCATGGGCCGGAACTTCCACGCCGGGCACGAAGTCCCCGGACGTGCGAGCATCCACGTCCGCGCTGGGGAACGCATTCGCATCGAAACCCCGGGCGGCGGCGGCCACGGGTTTTGACAACCCGGGGTCGCGTGCTAAAAACCGGCCAAATTGCAGCGTTTTTTGAGAGCCGAATCGAGCGTGACAATTGACTGAGCGTGACGAAAAAAAGCAGGGCGACGCGGTCGACTACAAGAGCACGATCCGGCTGCCGCAGACGCCGTTTCCGATGCGCGCGAACCTCGCGCAGCGTGAGCCCGAGACGCTGGCGCGCTGGAACCAAGAGCGCGTGTACGAGCGCGCCATGGCCGCACGCGCGGGCGGCGAACGCTACGTGTTCCACGACGGCCCGCCGTACGCGAACGCGCGCATCCACTACGGCCACATCCTCAACAAGATCCTCAAAGACTTCGTCGTGAAGTACCAGACACTGGCTGGGCGTTACGCCAAGTTCGTGCCGGGCTGGGACTGCCACGGCCTGCCGATCGAGCTGAACGTCGAGCGTGCCATCGCCGCGAAGAAGGGCGAGGTCTCGCAGAGCGTGATTCGCGCCGCGTGTCGCAAAGAAGCCGAGAAGTGGGTCGACGTGCAGCGCGAGGAGTTTCGGCGCCTGGGCGTGTTCGCAACTTGGGAAACGCCGTACCTCACGCTCACGCCGAGCTTCGAGCGCGGCATCCTCGAGGCGCTGGCTGCGTTCGTGAAGCACGGGCTGGTCTACCGCGGCAAGAAGCCCGTGCACTGGTGCGGCAGCTGCAAGACCGCGCTCGCCGAGGCCGAGGTCGAGTACATCGACCACGAGTCGCCGAGCATCTACGTGAAGTTCGCGGTGGCGCCGGACGACGCCACGCGTGCCCTGAAGCGCTGCGGCCTGCAGCCATCAGCGGCAAGCTCGCTGCACGCCCTGATCTGGACGACCACGCCCTGGACACTGCCCGCCAACCTGGCGATCGCAGTGCACCCCGACTTCGACTACGTGCTCGTCGATGCGGGTGGCGGCGAGCTCTGGATCGTGGCGGCCGGCCTGCGCGAAGCCGTCGCGAAGGCAACCGACCGCGAGCTCACGGTCGTGGGCCACGCCGTGAAGGGTAGCGCGCTGGTTGGCCTCGCCGCGCGCCACCCGTTCGAAGATCGCGGCTCGCCGCTCTTGGCTGCCGACTACGTCACGCTCGACACTGGCACCGGCCTCGTGCACACCGCGCCCGGTCACGGCGCGGACGACTACTCGCTCGGTCAAGCGAACGGCCTCGATACGTTCGCCCCCGTCGATGAAACTGCACGCTTCACCAACGAAGTCCGCGCGGAGTGGCGCGGCCTGCACGTGCTCGAAGCCAATCCGAAGATCGTCAGCTTCCTGCACGAGCACAAAGTGCTGGCCAATCGCCCGGGCGCCAGCATCAAGCACAGCTATCCCGCGTGCTGGCGCTGCAAGAACCCGATCATCTTTCGCGCGACCACGCAGTGGTTCATCGCGCTCGACACGCCGCTCGCCGGCCGTGACGACAAGAAGACGCTGCGCACCATCGCGCTCGAAGAGATCGACGCCATCGCGAGCGGTCGCGACTTGCCGTTGCAAGCGGGTCGCACGCCGAGCGGCTTCATTCCGGAGTGGGGGCGCGAGCGCATCCACGGCATGCTGCGTGATCGCCCGGACTGGTGCATCTCGCGGCAACGCGCCTGGGGCGTGCCGATCCCGGCGCTGCACTGCAAGCAATGCGCGCACGTCACGCTCGACGCCGCGCTGCTCGCGAACGTCGCCGAGATCGTCGGCCACGACGGCGCCGATGCTTGGTGGAACCGCGACGCCAGCGCGTTCGTGCCCGCCGGCTACACGTGCCCCGACTGCGGCAAGAGCGAGTGGAGCAAAGACACGAGCATCCTCGACGTCTGGTTCGAATCCGGCGCGTCGTTCTGGAGCACGATGCGCAGCGTGGAAGATGGCTTCGGTCTGCCCACCGATCTGTACCTGGAGGGTTCCGATCAGCACCGCGGCTGGTTTCACTCCTCGCTGCTGGTCGGCGCGGCCGTGCTCGGTCGCGCACCGTACAAGCGCGTGCTCACCCATGGCTTCGTGTGCGACGACCAAGGCCGTCCGTACTCGAAGAGCGAGCTGCGTCGTCGCCAAGAAGCCGGCGAGAACGTCGAGTACATCGAGCCCGAGAAGCTGATCAAGCAGCAGGGCGCGGAGCTTTTGCGCCTGTGGGTCGCCTACGAAGACTTCCGCGGCGACATGCGCTTCTCGGCCGAGCACATGAAGCAGGTCTCGGACGCGTACTTCAAGATCCGCAACACGCTCAGGTTCTTCCTGGGCACGATCGCAGACTGGAAGCCGGGCACGGTGATCACGCAGCTCGATCCGCTCGACGCCTGGGCGCAGGCGCGCATGCGCAAGTACCTGCGTGACGTCGTGCAGGCGTACGAGCGCTACGACTTCCGCAGCGTCTACCACGCTACGCTCGAGATCAGCGTCGGCGACTGGTCGCAGTTCTACCTCGACGTCGTGAAGGATCGTTTGTACTGCGACGCGGCCGACTCACCACGTCGGCTATCTTCGCAGTCCGCGCTCGACGCGATCGCTCGCGGCACGATCACGGCGCTCGCGCCGCTGATCTCGTTCACGGCCGACGAAGCGTACCGCTGCCTGCCCGGCAAAGAGCACAGCTCCGTGTTCGTCGATCAAGACGGAACGATCGGCACGAAGCTGCAAGCGCCGTTCCTGACGGCGGCGGACGACGCGCTGTTAGCAGCCGGCGAGAAGCTGTTTGGCGTGCGTGACGCGCTGAACGCCGCGTTCGAGCCCAAGGTGAAGGCCAAGGAGATCGGCCATCGTCGCGAGGTCGCCGCCGTGATCACGCTGCCCGACGAGCTGCGTGCGCAGCTGCTCAGCGTCACCCCTGATCTCGCGGAAGCCTTCGCCGTGGCCTCGGTCGAGCTGCGCTCCGGCAGCACGCTCAGCGCAGAGGCCCACAAGACGAGCGCGCTGCAGTGCGGCCGCTGTTGGCGGCACCGCGACGACGTCGGACACGAGGAAGCGCATCCCGCGCTGTGCGTGCGCTGCGCCAGCGTGGTCGCGAAGCTCGGAACGGCCTCGTGAAGTCCGAGGGGTCTCAGTCTCGTTATCGTCTGCTCGCGCTGGTCGTGTTCGTCGGCGTCGTGCTCGATCAGCTCACGAAGTCGTGGGCCGAGGCGAGCCTGCGCGGTCGCGGCATCGTGCAGGTGCTCGACGGCTACTTCGATCTGCGCTTGTCCCACAACCGCGGCGCGTTCTTCAGCATGGGGCAGCACCTGCCCGACAGCGTGCGCGTAGGCTTCTTTATCGTGACGAGCCTCGCGGCGATGTTCGTGATGGCACGCATGATCGGCAAGTCGGCACCGGGTCAGCACCTGCAGCGCTGCGCGCTGATGCTGCTCTGTGCCGGTGCGGTCGGGAACTTGATCGATCGCGCGCGCGCCGGTGAGGTGACCGATTTCCTGCACCTGCACATCCGCGAGGTCTTCCACTGGGCTACGTTCAACGTCGCCGACATCTGGATCGCCTGCGGCCTCGTGCTGCTACTCATCGAAATGGGCCGCGGAGCTCGCCAGGCGGGGGCCTCGTAGCGATTTGGTCCCCTTTGCGCCGCACGTTGACTTCGGCTACTTCCAGAACCCAGTTGAGTCCGATGACCGCCAAAGACCAAACCGGCCCGAGTCCCGCACCGCGCGTGCGCCGTTCCACACTCTCGTTCGCCTTGTGCTTGGCGGGCCTCGTCTTCTTCACGTGGGCGGATCTCGGCAGCAAGCAGTGGGTCGTCGGGGCGCTCTCCCGCGCACCGTTCACGCCGGCCAGCTCCGTCTGCATCGCCGACGACGCCGGTCGCGTGTTCATGCAGCGCATCCCGAAGCAGCCGATCGTGTTGGTCGACGGCTACCTCGAGCTGCGCTACGCGGAAAACTGTGGCGCGGCGTTCGGCGTGCTGGACCACGGTCCCCCGTGGTTACGGCTGGCATTGTTCGGCCCGGCGGCCATCGCAGCCGCCATCGGTCTGCTCTGGCTGTTCTACACCGGCTACGGCGGCGCGCTGTTCGCGTGGAGCGTGCCGCTGATCGCCTCGGGCGCGCTAGGCAACCTGATCGACCGCAGCCGACTCGGCTACGTGGTCGACTTCATCCGCTTCCACATCCACGACTCGTTCGTGTGGCCCACGTTCAACGTCGCGGACTCCACGATCACCGTCGGCGTCGCGCTCCTGCTGATCGAAGGCTTCATGGCTCCGCGCCCGAGCGACGCGAAGACGCCGAGCAACGCGGAGCACGGAAAAGACGGCGACAAAACGGCGGCCGGCTCAGCGCAGTCACGTTGACGCGCGCTAGGCGTGCTGGACAATAGCCCCTATGTGGCCGAGCTTCGGTACGCTCTTCGGCGAGTCCGTTCCCGCGTACTTCGTCATGCTGATGATCGGCTTTGCCAGCGCCACGCTGGTCGCCGCACGCATGGCCAAGCGCGCTGGCCTCGACCACGACGTGGTCATCGATCTCAGCCTGCTCTCGCTGATCGCCGGCGTGCTCGGCGGACGCCTGCTGCACGTATTCGCCGACGGCTTCTTCTGGGACTACGTGCACCTGTGCAGCAATCCCGACGCCGTGATCTGGCGCAGCGTCGACAGCGCCGCCGAATGCGTGAGCAAAGACCTCGGCGGCCGCTGGGACGTCGCAACCTCGACCTGCCACGCCGTGCAGCGTGACTGCTTCGCGTGGGCCGAGTTCTGGAACGGCGGCCTCGCGTACTACGGCGGCCTGATCGCGGCGACGCTCGCAGGCATCGCGTTTCTACGGCGCGAAGGCTTTCCGGTGGGCAAGGGCGTCGACTTCGTGGGAGCCGTGCTGCCGCTCGGCATCTTCTTCGGACGGCTCGGCTGCTTTCTCGGCGGCTGCTGCTTCGGCAGCGAGACGCACTCGCGCCTTGGCGTAGTGTTCCCGGGTGGTTCCCCCGCCAGCTACTCGCAGTTCGAGCACGGCTTGCTTGGTGACAAGAATTTCCCATCGCTCGCCGTGCATCCAACCCAGCTCTACGAAGCGATCGGCTGCCTCGCGATCGCCGCGTGGCTGATCACGATCGCGTTGCCACGCAAGCGTTTCGACGGCCAGGTGCTACTGCTTTTCCTCGGCAGCTACGCCGTTCTGCGCTTTGCCGTCGAGTACTTGCGCGCGGACGACCGCGGCGCGCTGCTAGGCCTCAGCACCTCACAGCTGATCGGCGTCGCGATTCTCGCGGCCGTGGCAGCGATCTGGCCAAGGCTCGCCGCCCGTAGCCGTGGCATGGTTTAATCACATACCCGCGGAGCAGCCTTCGGCTCTCCGCGGTCGCATACCCGCGGAGCAGCCTTCGGCTCTCCGCGGAAAGTTGCTACATACGCCGCACCACCTGAAGGAGGCGACCATGACGGCCCAGCTCATCGACGGCAAAGCCATCGGCTTGAAAGTGCAGGACGAAGTAGTGACTCGCGTCGCCGAGTTCACGCGCTTGCACGGTCGCGCGCCGGGACTCGACGTCGTGCTGGTTGGCGACGACCCGGCGTCTCAGGTTTACGTGCGTAACAAAGAGCTCACGAGCAAGAAAGTCGGCATGCGCGGCATGCTGCACCGGTTGCCGGCTGACACGTCGCAAACCACATTGCTCGAGCTGGTCGACCGGTTGAACCGCGATGATCTCGTGGACGGCATCTTGGTGCAGATGCCTCTCCCGCCGCACATCGATGCAGAGACCGTGATCGGCACGATCGATCCCCTGAAAGACGTCGACGGCCTCACGCCGATCAGCGCCGGCCTGCTCGCGCTGGGTCGCCCGGGCCTGGTGCCCTGCACACCGATGGGCTGCATGCGTCTACTCGCCGAAGTCGGCTGCGATCCCAAAGGCAAGCGCGCGGTCGTGATCGGCCGCAGTGTGCTCGTCGGTAAGCCCATCGCACAGCTGCTGCTCGCGCGTCACGCCACCGTGACCATCGCGCACTCACGCACGACCGACCTCGGCAAAGTCGTAGCCGAGGGCGACATCGTGATCGCCGCCGTCGGCAAAGAAGCGCTCGTGCGCGGCGAGTGGATCAAGCCCGGCGCCGTCGTGATCGACGTCGGCATCAATCGCGGCCCGGACGGCAAGTTGCACGGCGACGTCGAGTTCGAGCCCGCCAAGGCCCGCGCATCCTGGATCACGCCGGTCCCCGGCGGCGTGGGGCCAATGACCATCGCCATGCTGCTTTGCAACACGCTAGATGCGGCCAAAGCGCGCATCACTGCGCGCTGAGTTAACCAAAGCGCATCGCGCGCTGAGCCAAGACTGCGCTACTTCTTCTCGAGGATGCCGATCAACCGGTCGAGCTCGTCGTAGCTCGAGAATGCAATCTGCAGATGGCCTTTGCCTTTGCGATCCGCGACGGTGACGCGCGTGCCCACCCGGCGCGTCAACCGCTCCTCGAGGTCGCGCGTGTTCGGCGACTTCGCGACCGCCTGCGTCGTCTGCTTTTCCTGCGCAGCGACGCGCGCGCGACGCTCGGTCTCGCGCACGCTCCAGCCTTGCGCAATCGCCTCACGCGCCAGCTTCTGCATCACCGTGGTATCGCCGGCGCCGAGCAGCGCGCGGCCGTGACCTTCGCTGAGCTGCTTACTCTCGATCAAATCGACGACCGACTCCGGCAGCTTCAACAAGCGCAGCGCGTTCGCCACCGTCGAGCGGTCCTTGCCGATCAGCTTCGCAATCGTGTCGTGCGTGTGCTGATGCTCGTCGAGCAGGCGCTGAAACGCGCGCGCCGTTTCCAACGGGTTCAGGTCTTCGCGCTGCAGGTTCTCGACCAACGCCGCTTCGAAGGCGCGGCCTTCGGTCAGCTCGCGAACGTAGACCGGGACTTCACGCAACCCGGCGCGCTGCGCAGCGCGCCAACGCCGCTCGCCAGCCACGATCTCGTAGCCGCCTTGCGCACGCTTGCGCACGAGGATCGGCTCCAGAAGACCGATGTCTTTGATCGAGCCCGCAAGCTCGGCCAGCGCCGTGTCATCGAAGCGCGTGCGCGGCTGCGAGCGGTTGGGGTGCAGGTCCTCGATCTTCGCGCGGAAGCCGTCGGCGGAAGCCGCTGCCACGACCGGTTGCGGCATGGGGGCCGGTCCCGACGAGGGCAACAGAGCATCGAGTCCACGGCCGAGGCGTCGCTTGTTCCCGTCGTTCATGCACCTACCACGGAGCCCGGCGCGACCACGCGCTGGTCCAAGATTTCGCGCGCCAAGCTCAAGTAGCCGTGCGAGCCGCGCGAGCCTGCATCGTACAGAATCGCCGGTCGCCCGTACGAAGGCGCTTCCGCCAAGCGGACGTTGCGCGGGATCACCGTCTCGAACACGTGGAAGTGCTTACGAACCTCCTCCGCGACCTGGTTCGACAAGTTGTTGCGCGGGTCGAACATCGTCAGCAGCACACCGTCGAGCGAGAGCGCGGGGTTCAGCGTGCTGCGCACGCGATCGATCGTGCCGACCAAGTCGGACAAGCCTTCCAGCGCGTAGTATTCGGCCTGCATCGGCACGAGCACCACGTCAGCTGCCGCCAGCGCATTGATCGTGAGAATGCCGAGCGACGGCGGGCAATCGACGAAGATGAAGTCGTAGTCGTCGCGCACGGGCGCGAGCGCTTCACGCAGCCGCAGCGCACGGTCTTCTGCATCGACCAGCTCGATCTCTACACCCGCGAGATCGCGGCACGCGGCCACCACCTGCAAGAACGGGAGCTCGGTCGGCCGCGCCACGTCGCGGATGGTCGCTTCGCGAAACAGCACAGGGTAGAGCGACTGCTCGATCGAGCGCTGCGACACGCCCACACCGCTCGAGGCGTTGCCCTGCGGGTCGACATCCACCAACAGCACGCGCTGCTCGGCCAGGGCGAGGCTCGCCGCCAGGTTCACGGCCGTCGTGGTCTTCCCCACGCCGCCTTTCTGATTGGAGATCGCAACGACCCGAGCCATGCGGCGCAGTCTACTAGCACGCACCCTCGTGTGGGGATCGACCCTTCATTCTGCTGCTTTTTTTGAGGGGGGTGAGAGTCAGTGGTACGGTGTGAACATGTGTAGGGCACTGTAGCCCTGCACGATTCGATGTGCACGGTACGCGCGCGACCAAGCAAGCGCGTGCCGTGATCAACGCGGTCGCAACGAACAGTCCCGAGAGGAGCGTGTTCCTGATGAGCTCTTTTGCCGGTCCCAAGAATTACGGCTCGTACGCCGATTTCGAACGCGAGGAACTGCGCCCGATGGGGAAGATTGGCTTCTCCATCGACGATCTCGAAGCCGAAGCCACGTTCACCGCGGCGCGCGAGGACGTCCACGAAAAGGCGCCGGACGAGCTCGACTTCGACTGAGCCTTCTCCCTTTCCGTTCTTATGTGCTCGTCGCCTGCCAGCTCGAGCACGTTCACGGTCCGCCGGTCGCCCCCGGCGGGCCGTTTTTCTTTTCGGGCCCCGACCCTACACGTGCAGCTGCGGATTGACGCCCGCCGCGCGCGCGGGTAAACCCGGCCGCCCAGGAGAAGCCATGAGCACCGCTGAAAGCCACGAAGCACGGATCGCCCGCGAAGAAGCGCACTGGACCGGACCCCGCCTTTTCGGCTTTGGTTTCGCGTTCCTCGGCGCCTGCATCACGCTCATCTACGTGCTCTCCTGCCTGTGAGCTGACCCGCTCTGCTTGCACCGCTCGCGGCGAGCCTTGCCGCCGGCGCACGACAACCTTAGGTTTTCACAGTGAGCGCAATCGAGATCATGACGCCGTCGATGCTCGCGCGCATGCGTGAGGCCTGTCAGCTCGCGGGCGATACGCTGGTCATGATCGGCCCGCAGCTGCGCACCGGCATGACCACCGACGACATCAACACGCTCGTGCACGACTACACCGTGAAGCACAAGGCGTGGCCGTCGCCGCTCAACTACAACGGCTTTCCGAAGAGCGTCTGCACCAGCGTCAACGAGGTCGTGTGTCACGGCATTCCGGGCAAGCGCGTGCTGCGCGACGGGGACATCGTGAACGTCGACGTCACCTCGTATTACCCGGCCAAGAACGGCTTCCACGGCGACACGAGCGCGACGTTCTACATTGGTACGCCCAGCGACGCGGCCAAGCACGTCACCGAAGTGGCGCGGCAGAGCTTGGAGCTGGGTCTCGCCGAGGTCCGCGAAGGCGCACGCATCGGCGACATCGGCGCGGCAATCCAAGCGTTCGCGGAAGCGCAGGGTTGCTCGGTCGTGCGCGACTACGTGGGCCACGGCATCGGCCGCGAGTTCCACACGGCACCGCAAGTGCCGCATTTCGGCAAGCGCGGCGAGGGCAAGCGCATGAAGGCCGGCATGGTTTTCACGATCGAGCCGATGATCAACGTGGGGCACTACGAGTGCGAAGTGCTGGACGACGACTGGACCGTGATCACCGCCGACCGCTCGCTCTCCGCGCAGTTCGAGCACACGATCGTGGTCACGAAGGACGGCTGCGAAGTGCTCACAGCGCGTCGCGCGCTGCTTGAGAACAGCGAGACCATGCCATGGTCCAAGCTGGGGCCACTCTCATGTCCCGCAGCGAAGCTCACGACGAGCGCGCCTGCGGCCGCTAGCGCGAGCATCTAGCTTTCGGTGCTCGACGGCGGGCTCACGAGGCGTCGTCGAGCACGAAGATCTCGTCGCCGTGCAGCTCTAGCGTGAGCGGAAAGAGCGAGCTGCCGCGGCACGGACCGGTGACACACAGTCCATCGCTCCGCCGATAGCCTGCGCCGTGCGTCATGCAGGTCAACAGCCCGTCGCGCAGAAAGCTCTGCGCCGCGCTGGTTGCGTGCCGATCGCGGCCACGCGCCAGAAAGCCGAGCGGGATCGGGATGTGCCGACATAGGTTGCGATACGCACGCAGCTGACCGTTTTCGTCGCGCACGATCAACGCTTGGCGCGGCTTGCCGTCCGCGTCAGCTGCAAGCGTGACGACGAGCACCGTGGCGGCCGCCAGCTCGGGAAGCGTGCCGGCGCGAACGCGGTCGTGCGCGAGTCTTCCGCTCACGCAGCCCCGCTCGGTCGTTCGTGGGCGATCGGCACGTACACCTTGCGTGCAGGCACGGAAACGACGCGGTCTTCAGGCGAAACGTACGCGCTCAGCTTGCCCCCATAGACGCAGCCCGTGTCGAGTCCGACGGCGTGGGGATGACGCTGCAATCCGGCCAACGCGTGGTGACCGAACACGACGAGCTCAGGACCGGGCCAGCGCGTTCCCCAGAGCACGCCGTCTTCCGCGCGCCGCGAAACGCTGCCGTCCGGACGCAGCGTACGCATGTTCATCAGGAGGTCGGGAGCTTGCTGATCGAGCGCGACACCCGGCACGAGGCCCGCATGCACGACGATGATCGCCGGTTGCGCCGATGCCAACGCGGGCAACGTCAGATAGTACGGCAGCGCCTGCAGCACGGCCCAGTCCTGCGCGTCGAGCGTCTGCGCCACACGCATGTGCTGAGGACCTTGCTCCGGAGCGAGGCCTTGCGTGACGGCGTCGTGCCAGCGCAGCACGGCATGATCGTGGTTGCCGCGGGTACCGCGTGCGCCGAGCTCGCGCACGAGCTGGAGCACCCCGCGCGAGTCCGGCCCCTTCGCGACCAGGTCGCCCACGAACACCACGTCGTCACCCTTCGCGTACGCGCAGGCATCCAAGAGCTCCGTCAGCTCCTGCGAGCAGCCGTGCACATCACCGATGAACAACGTACGACCCATGGCCGGTTCACTTTACACTGCGCGCGCGCCCGCAGCAGGTTTCGGGTGGCGCACAGGCACACGGCAACCATTGACAGGCCGACGCCACGGCGGCACTCCTTGGCACCCGTTTTCTAGCTCTAGAAAGAAGGTTCCCATGCTCGAAGTCGGCAAGCGCGCGCCCGCATTTTCGCTCGAAGGCTCGGACGGTAAGAAGGTCGCGCTCAAGGACTGGAAGGGACAGCGCGTGGTGCTCTATTTCTATCCGAAGGACGACACGCCGGGCTGCACGCTCGAAGCGCAAGACTTCCAGCGCGCGCAAGCCAAGCTGAAGAAGAAGAACGCCGTGGTGTTGGGGGTGAGCCGCGACACGATCGCCGCACACTGCAAGTTCCGCGACAAGTACGGCCTCGGCTTTCCGTTGCTGAGCGATCCCGAGCACGCGGTGATCGAGGCCTACGGCGCCTGGGGTGAGAAGAACCTGTACGGCAAGAAGAGCCTCGGCATCATCCGCACCACCGTCGTCATCGACGAGGACGGCAAGGTGAAGAAGATCTTCCCGAAGGTGAAAGTGAACGGCCACGTCGACGCCGTGCTCGCGGCGCTCGACGAGTAGGCTGCTTGCACTACCGAACCGCGATCAGCGCGACGAAGATCACGAAGAACGCCGCCGTGCCGCCGACCAGCAGGTACATGCCGCGCTTGTAGCTCTCGGCGTCGTAGCTCTGCGTGGCCGCACGTTGCAGTTCCTCGACCTCGTGCTTCTTGCGCGCACGGTCTGCCGCGTCGATCGCGGCGTCATTCTCCGCAGGGCAGAGGGTGGCGAGCTTCGAGCGCTGAGCGTAGCCTGCCAGGGCACGCAGCGCTTCACGATGCGCGCTGCGAGCACCGCCAGTGGTCATGCGATGGCGCTCCTGCTCGCGGTCCATCGCACGGTTCACAGCGGACTCTTCTTCACGGAGCGCGCTGATCGTACCCATGTGCTTGGCAATCTCGCGCCGCAGCGCGCCGAGGTCTTCCTGAAGCGGCAGGAGCTGCACGTTGAACGATTGAATCTCGCCGCTGTGCGCGTCGCGCTCCGCTTCCAGCATTGCGATCTTGTCCGGAGCCGTGAAGTCTTTCGAAGCTCGAATCTTTTCCAGCTCGGCTTCGGCCTTGCGCACGAGCCCCTCGCGTTTCTTCACCTGCGACTTGAGCGAGTCCTCCCGCGCCTGCAGCTCGGCCTCACGCTTACGCAGCGGCGAGACCTCGAAATCGGCCTTGGCGATCTCACGGGTGAGGCGCGCGAGCTCCTGCTTGTGCTGCGCGCTGGCCTGTTGACCCGCAGCTTCCTTCACGCCGACCTGCTCGTGGGCCTCCGCCACGACGCGGAACTGCTGCAGGAGCGGCTTGGTCCGCGGGTCGTTGCGCAGCGCGTAGAGCACTTCGCCGAGCGCGCACAACGCGTCGTCGGCTTGGCCATCGATGCGCTTACGCTGCGTCGCGAGCTGGCTCAGCTCCTGCTGCAGCTCGCGCCTGCGCAGCATGACGCGAACGAAGTAGGGCACGGTCTGGAAGATGTTCTTCGGCTGCTCGCCGTACTCCGCCAGCGACTTGATCGAGCGCGCGCGAACCTGCTGCTGACTCTCGGGCGGTGCGACGTGCGCTTGCCCCGCGGACTTGGGCGGAGGCAACGAAATCGTGTCGATGACGGGGCCCGCCGGCGAGCCCCGGAGCGGGTCGTCCAGGGGCACGCTGGCGCCCGTGTCGGCGAACGTCTCGAGCTCCATGGAATTGCCCATGATGCCAGGCATCTGCGCGGCCCCCGGTGAGACAGGTTGCAATTGACTCTGCACATGGCCGTGGACGCGGTGCTGCGCGGCAGCTTGGCTCGCCGCCTGGTTCGCGCCTGCGTGCACGACGCGGGCGGACTGCGCCATGCTCTGGCTGGTAGCTTTGCGCTGAACGCGATGCTGATGCTGCACGGCCGGGGCTGCGTTCGCGCCCGGAGGCGTCGGCCGCGCCGCGGGTACGTCCGCGGAAACGGGTCTACGCGCGGTCGAAGAAGTCATGCGGTAGCCGCAGCCGCCGCATGCCACCGAGCCGGGCCTGACCTCCGCCATGCAACGCGGGCACGTGTCCCTCATCGTGGGCGTGCTCCATGCACTCTGGAAAATCGCAGCAGCACACGACGAGCTTGCCGATTTTGGGACGGCACAGCAATGGTTTGACGCCGGTCAAAGACCGCTACGGGTGGTGTCGTGAACGCGCGGGTGCGCTCTGAGATCACAGGAAATCGCGGGCGATCGCATTCTCTCCGCGCAATCGTTGACACTCGGCGGGGCGAGATAGTAGCTCCCCCGCGTGGATGAGCCGACGATTCCGGAGGGTACGGCGTTCCGGATCCAGTTGCCCGACTTCGAGGGGCCGCTGGATCTGTTGCTGCACCTGATCAAGAAGCACGAGCTGGACGTCCTCGATCTGCCCATCGCGTTCGTCACCGAACGCTACCTCGAGTACCTGCAGCTGATGCAGGAGCTCGACCTGGATGTGGCCAGCGAATACCTGCTGATGGCCGCCACGCTCGCGCACATCAAGTCGAAGATGCTGCTGCCGCCGTCGCCGTTCGACGAGGCCGAGGAGCAGGACGAGCAGTACATCGCCGACCCGCGCGAAGAGCTGATTCGCCGACTGCTCGAGTACCAGAAGTATCGCGACGCGGCCGACAAGCTCGGCGCGCGCCCGATCGAGGGTCGCGACGTGTTCGCGCGCGGCATGCCGGCGCCCGAAGCCGAAGGTCCGGCGCCGCTCGCCTCCATCGCGCTGTACAAGCTGCTGGACGCGTTCCAGTCGATCCTGAAGCGCGTCTCCGGTCGCGCCGCGCTCGAGGTCACCGCTGAGCACATCACGATTCACGAGCGCATCACGCAGCTCACGGATCTTTTGCGCGAGCGGCGCGGCTGCACGTTCGAAGAGCTGTTCGAAGGCGCGCGCACTCGCTACGAGGTCGTCGTCACGTTCCTCGCGCTCCTCGAGATGACCAAGCTCTCGATGACACGCATCTACCAGTCGGACCCGACGGCGCCGCTGCACATCCAGTACGCGCTGCTCGACGCCGACGCGCCGACGATTCCTCCTAGAGCCGAGGTAGAGGCCGAGCTCGACGCCGACACGAGCACCCGCGACCCCGAGGCGGATCCCACGTATACCCCCGAACCGGAGCCTGAAGAGGCGCCTACCGAGCATCCCGACGAATCCGTCCCCGACACGAACCACGACGAGCCTGAACCATGAGCCCGCGCAAACGCGACAAGAAACCCGGAGCACCCACGCTCGTCGAGGCGCCCGAACCCGATGAAGCCAACGAAGACGCGCCGTCAGCTGCAGCTGACGATAGGGACGCCGTTGCGGCGGATGCCGAGGCGAGCAGCGAGGCCCAGAGCGCCGCAGCGCCGGACGCGGCTGCCGAGCATGCGCCAGACGACGCTGCACCCGTGGACGCACCACGTACGCGCGAGCAACTGAAGCGCGTGATCGAGAGCCTGGTGTTCGTCTCGGATCAGGTGATCACCGCGCAACAGATCGCCCGGATCGTAAAGAGCAAGCAGCAAGAGGTTCGTGAGCTGCTGAGCGAAATCACCGCCGACTACATGGGACGAGGCATCGAGCTCGTGGAAGTCGCGAGCGGCTTTCAATTTCGTTCAGCGATGGCAAGCGCGCCGTTCGTCCGCGACCTGGTGTCCGCGCGCCCGGTGCGCTTGACGCGCGCGCAGCTGGAAACCTTGGCGCTGGTGGCGTACCGCCAGCCGATCACGCGACCCGAAATCGACGACGTGCGCGGCGTCGACAGCGGCTCGGCGCTCAAGGTGCTCTTGGAGCGCGGCTTGCTCAAGATTCTCGGCCGCAAAGACGAGGCGGGACGGCCGCTGCTCTACGGCACGACCCCGTACTTCCTCGAGTTCTTCGGCATGAAGGGCATGCAAGACCTGCCCACGCTGCGCGAGTTCACGGAGCTCAGCGACGAGAACCGCGAGCTCTTCAAGCGCAAGACGAACGAGATCGGCGATCTGTCGACGGAAGCCGCACCCACGGTCATCGCGAGCAGCACCGAGATCGAAGAAGAGAGCTTCAACGACGAGGAGCTGTTCGCAATCGCGGAAGCCGCGAAAGCCGAAGCCCAGGATGGCGAAGCGGCGCCCACGGCCAGCATTCCCGCGGCCGAAAGCGAGCCAGTCCCGGAAAACAGCCAGGAAACAGCGGAGAGCGAGCGCGAAGCCGAGAGCTGAGCGCGCGAAATACGCGCACTGGCGCCTACGTCTTGCGACACGCGATGCGGCGCACACACGCGACGGCGGAACTTGACCGTGCGCAGGTGATCGCGAATCATTGAGTTCATTATTTTGGCCCACCTGGATCGCGCGCGAGCCGACCTTGGCAGCGGTCGGTAGGCCGTTTTGTAGCAAGGACCGCTTGGCATGTCTGAACAGGGTGGAAACGGAACGCAAGCGGACGTGCCCAGTGGTGGACGCGTAAAGCCAGTCGATCCCCTGATCGGGCAGACGCTCGACGGTCGCTACAAGGTCGAGAAGGTCTTGGGCGAAGGCGGCATGGGTATCGTCTACAAGGCGGTGCACACGACGCTCGGCAAGCCGCTGGCGATCAAGGTTCTGCGGCCCGAGGTCTCGAAGAACGAAGAGATCGTCGCGCGCTTTCGACAAGAAGCGCAGAGCGCGTCCGCGATCGGTAACCAGCACATCATCGACATCAGCGACTTCGGTTCGCTGAACGACGGCTCGACCTACTTCGTGATGGAGTTCCTCGGCGGCCGTTCGCTGACCAAGGCTATCGAAGAGGGCAAGATCCCGTCGGATCGCACGCTGCGCATCGTGCGTCAGCTGGCAAGCGCGCTCGGCGCCGCGCACGAAGCAGGCATCGTCCATCGCGACATGAAGCCGGACAACGTGCAGCTAGTCGAGCGTGGCAGCGAGAAAGACTTCGTGAAGGTGCTCGACTTCGGTATCGCGAAGGTCGGTGGCAGCACGAGCAAGCTCACGCAGGCCGGGCAAGTGTTCGGCACGCCGCACTACATGTCCCCGGAGCAGTGCGCCGGCACGAACGTCGATCACCGCACGGACATCTACGCCGTCGGCGTGATCCTGTACGAGATGGCGTGCGGCAAGGTGCCGTTCGATGCCGACAATTTGATGGGCATCCTGACCAAGCACTTGTACGAGAACCCGATCCCGCCGCACGAGCTGCCGCCCCCGGTGGACGTCCCGCCCGCGCTCGAAGCCGTGATCCTGAAGTGCCTGCAGAAGAAGGCAGACGCTCGCTACCAGTCGATGGCCGAGCTGGCTGCGGATCTCGACGCGGTCGAGAAGGGCATCACTCCGCGGGCCGTGATGGATCGCGTGCAGAACCGTCCGGGCAGCGGAAGCTCGCAGACGCTCAGCGGCGTGGAAGCGCGCGTGAGCGTGGGCGTCGGCCAGTCCGATGTTCGGATCAAGAAGAGCAAGACGCCGCTGCTCGTGGGCGCTGGTATCGCCGCCGTCCTGCTGATCGGCGGCGCTGTCGCCATGATGTCGGGCAAGGGCAGCAGTGACGCCTCGGCCAACGTAGTG
>JADGRF010000127.1 GCA_017881055.1 Sandaracinaceae bacterium | reverse complement strand
CGGCGATCGAAGCCACTGTCGCATCGGTCTCCGCCTACTACGACGATCACACGAAGAACATCACCGTCATCAAGCCGACCATGCCGGAGGATCAGCTTTCGCAGATGTACGTGCTGTCACACGAGCTCTCACGCCGTGCTTCTTCGCCACCTCCGTGACCGACGTCTTGTCGGCCTCGCGAAGCATGCGAACCATCTGCTCTTCCGCGAATCGGCTCTTGCGCATCAGTCTCTCCGGGGCTGCCGAAGAGGCATCTTCTCAAGTTTTACGTGGGACTCAAATCGCAGGGCAGGTCAGTTCAGCTTTTGGAACTTCGACCCTGTGCTACTCCGCAGAAAGACAGGGGAGATGGACCCGCGTGGCGGTCTTTCGCGTTGAACCCGGTGACTGGTGCAGAAGACAACAGGATCGGCCACCTGCGGTCCCGACTGGCAAGTGGTCACGCATGCGGTGCCCGGAGCACCGCCAGAACCCGAGAGCGAAGAAGCGGCACGTAACTAGGTGCTTGCAGCTGACGGAGACCCACCTGCTGCCCGACAGAATCGTCCCCGTACGCGGGCCCGCGACACTTGTGATAGGCTGCAAGCGGAGTCCCGGGCCTGCGGCCGGGCAACCTACCGGCCTCGGGCGGGTCTTCGCAGCTGACTGAAGCCCGATGCCGTTAGGCGGACACGAGAACGCAGATGCCAACCTTTCGTCGGAAATCTAACGAGAATTACGATGGCCCATGGATTCTGTCCGAGGCTGCGCTCCGATCCCTCGACGAAGTACTAGATGACATCGCGGCGAGTTACACCGAGCGCCGAGAGAAAGACCTTGAGTCATCGGAGGAAGAACGGTTCCGACGAGAACTCCGCTATCACAGAGAGGCGACCGAGCACGAAGTAGTCGAACTGCGTGCCGTGGCGCACGCGGCCGCGCTTGAGCATGCAGAACCGATCAGTAGGAGATGGGTGTTCTTTCTCCCGAATGGTGTGAGTGCAGAGTTCGACAGCCTTGCGGCGGCGGCCAGTGCGGCTGAACTCACGAATCAGGTCCCAATTGGCTTCGACGCGAAGCTCGCCTACGCACGAAGTAGCGTTTCAGTTGAGCTCTCGCGCGATCACGACGTACTCTGGACACGCACGTGGCCTGAAGACGACAATCTCGCGCAAAGTGCTGCGAGTCGCGTCCAATCATGGGCTGAAGCGAATAGACCATCGTGGTGGTTGCGACTCTGGCATCAGACCCGGCTCTTCATATGGGTCCCTGTCTCATTTGTCATCATGCTCGCCACATTCGTGATGGCGGCCGTCACTTCCAGCAGGCCGGCTGAAAGCCGCGCACTCGAGGCTCAAGCGGAAGCGCTGGTCGCGCGTGGGATCAGTCCGCAGAATTTGCCCCAGGCGGTGGACCTCTTGTTGAGGAAGGACTTCGATCTTCCTGGTCCGCAGCATCACCCCCCAAGTCTTCCTGGCTGGTATTACGTACTCGTCGGAGGGCTGGTGGTCCTTGGGATTGTGCTGAGCTTCTGCCCGCGAAAGGTCGTCGGACTGGGCAACGGACGACGACGGTACGCGAGCAGCATGAAGTGGGTCACGACGGTGGGATACACAGTGCCAAGCATCATCGGCGGCAGCGTGATACTGCCATGGATTTTGTCGCTTTTGGGCCGTGTGCTGAACATGCCGGCTAACCAATAGTGGCAGCTGACACTCGACTGCGGGAGCCGTTTTGCAGCCTGCTGGAACCTGCGCTACCGTCGTTTCCGGCCGCCGGCCGCCGGCCGCCGGCCGCTGCCGCGTCGCTTTCGCTGCGGCGGGCTTGCGCCCCAGGGCGGTCGATTGCAGCTAAACTCCAGGTCAGTTAGGCCCGCATCCCTCGGTAGCCTACCAGTGCCGAGACGCATAAGACATCTTCCGTCAACTGGACCACGACCACGGTTCATGCGGCTTACGCGCCCCTGATGTGTCGTGCCAGCTGACACCATCGAGCGCCAGGTCAGCATGGCCGAGGCATTCATCGTAGACACGCTTCGCACGGCCGGTGGTCGCAAGACTGGCCGTCCCGGCAAGGTGCACCCTGCCGATCTTCTGCGCACTCATCGAACGGCTGTAGCGGCGGCGACTGGGGTGCCACGCCGCAGCATCGGACACACGCGGGCATGCTACGCTCGCGGCGTGTCGAGACCGATGCACGCACCAGGAATCGTCGCCGCGACTTGTGCAGTGGCTGCTCTCGGGCTGTACGGTTGCAGCGGCGATCGGCAGCCCGCGCGCTGTGTCGGCGCTTCCAGTGCCGGGCTGTTTGGCGGCGATGAGGACGCCGGTCTACGTGGCGCGCCACCCGACCAGGCGTCCGCGATCGGCGCGTTGGAGGACGCGCAGCGCGTGCTTTGGTGCACAGGGACACTGATCTCCCGCGGATGGGTTCTGACAGCTGCACACTGTCCGAGCCCAGGGTCATTGCTCTTTCGCACCCGGTCCGGCGGACGGACGGCGGTAGCGCGCGTGATCGCGGTCCACCCTCACCCAACGCGCGACGCGCTGTTGCTGGAGATAGACCGCGCCGCGGAGCTCGACGCGCTGGACATCTCTCCTATCGAACTCAACTCGCGATCACTGGACGACTGGCGCGGTCGCGAGGTCGTGTTGGCGGGGCTTGGTCGCACAGAGCGTGGCTCGACCGGGCAGCTGCTGTTCGTGCACGAGCCCGTCCTCGCAGTGAGCGCGACTACGCTCGATGTCGACGGTGCAGGGCGCACAGGAGCCTGCGTCGGCGATTCGGGAGGACCGCTGCTCGGCATCGCGGACGACGCGCACTGGCAAACGTTGGGCGTGCTCAGTCGCGGCTCAGCCGACTGCCGGCATGTCGATCGCTACGAGCGCGTCGATACGCTACTGCCATGGATCACGCAGACGATGCGCGACGGCTGCGGCCCCTGAAATGCCCGCGGACCCTAGACGTTCAGCCGAGGTCCGCAGGTGCAACTTCCTTCGCGCTCACTGTGGACAGGCGCAGACACCACCTTGGTAGAAGCAACCGCGTCGGCACGGGCCGAACGATTTCGGGTTCACCACGATACCCACCCGGCTGCCGTTGGGGCCAGCGCGCTTCTCGACGCGCGTGCTGTAAGCGAAGTGCACGTCGCAGGTGCCGGTGCCGCCGCCGCTCGCATACACGGCTTGCTCGTAACGCGGGTTGATCGTGATGTCGTAGAGGTCCGCCACCGCGATACCACCGTTGCCAAAGCACGGCAGGAACGGCGGCTGCGTGACCTGGTAGCGCACGTACAGACGAGCAGTGTTGCACATGTCCTGTGCAATGCCGGCACCAGCATAGTTCGTGGTGGTCCACCACGCGTACGACGCCCAGCTCATGTTCATGCGGCAGTCGAGCGACTGTGAATCACACAGTTCCGACTTCCAATACGCTGCGTCGGCGGTCCAATCCCACGCGGCGTTGCAGTCGTTCGCTTTTTCGACCAGCTCCGGTCCCGGCGCTGCAACGGCGGGTGCGTCGGCGCCTCGAGCATCGGGCTCGGGCGCGCTGTACGCGACCTTGGCGCTCCCTGCGCGGGCGTTGAGCAGAGCCGCGTCCTTGCGAAGCACCGCGTGACGCGCGTCGGCTTCCTGCAGAGCGCGGAGGTCCGTGTCGTTGGCGAGGTCCCCCGCCATCAACTGGTACGCCTGCGCAAGCTTGAGCTCGCCGCCGTCGAACACAGCGTAGGTCGGCTCGTTCTTGTCCGTGTCGATGCTGCGCGATTCGATCATCGCCACTTGGCCGTAGGGCTCTTCACGGAATTGGATCTGGTGCGTGTCACTCAACTGGAGGGTTGCGAGCAACTTCGACTCGCTGGCCACGATCTCCGAAGGTTCACTACGACCGACGGGCGCGACGCAACCCGCCAAACCAACCAACCAACACGCCATCGCGCCACGCACGACGACTGCAGACCTTGGCGTTCTGAACATGACTCTTCTCCCCTGTTACTGGCTTCGGAGCGCGTTGTGCACGAAGCATGCCTGGGCAGGTGCGTCCGTACGCGACGTGCAGGGTGCGCCTGGGCCGCGCGCGTGGCGGCCCGCACGCATTGTGCAACACGGATGTGATTCAATTGACCGAGCAACGGTAGTGCTTCGTACGGTCAATCCGTTGGAGCCAGCGAGATCGAGCGAGCGTACGCAGGTGGAAGGGCTCTTCTTGTGGGTGTATGCGCGGTATGGCGTAATGCAGCCGCTGCTGGCCCGGCGCAGTGGCAGGGCCGCGCTAGACTCCGCACCGTAGGGGGTTCTTCATGCTGCATCTTCGCGTCGCTGTCGCAGTGTTTGCAGTCGCCATCGCCGGATCGGCGGGCTGCGCCGGAAATCACGGCACACATGCGTCCGGCGGCGGCGGTGCAGGTGCGACGCGTGACGGAGGCACGGCCAGCACCGGTGCCGCTGATGGCGGCGGTGCCGATGCGACGAGCGGCCAGAGTCGTAAGGGAAGCGCCGGCGACGCCGGCCCCACGCTGGGCGACGGCGGCGATTCCGGTTCGGCCCTGCACGCGGACGGCGGTCGCGTCGGCGACGCTGGCCGCGCAGACGCGGGGACGAACCGCGGCGCCATCACCGTCTCGGGCTGGGACGCCCTGCCTGGGTATGGGCAGTTCGCACTGGATGACACCGGCAAGCTCTACGCCTGGTCGACTTCGGGTGGCGGCGAGTTCGCAGTGATCTCCGCCAACGGGGCCACGCTCCAACCCGCACCGACCATCGCCAGCAGTCAGACCGTCATGTTGACCTCGGACGGGCTCGGCAACATCTACACGACCACGGCAGTTCCCGTGACTGGCGGGACGAAGTGGGAGCTGCGCCGGCTAGCGCCAGGAGCGCGCGCGTGGCAGCCGACCAAGTACACGGCAGACGTCACGGCCAGCGTCGGCCTGCGTCGCGACCGACTCGGCAGCATCTACCTGCTGGATCTCTCCTCGGCACAGCTGTCTGCCAGCAAGCCCGGCGGCGACGCGTTCCAGATGCTGCCAGGGTATCCGGGCGGCGCCAGCGGCGAGCGGGTCACGTCCGTGTCGAGCAGCGCCGATGGGACGCTGTACATCGCGGTCAACGGCAATCTCGCGATGCAAGCGCTGTCCCTGGCGCCCGGCGCAAGCAAATGGTCCGAGCTCCCCGCCGGCGGAACGGTCAACACCACGCCCATCACGGTGGAGGCCGACACCTCCGGCAACGTGTACGAGGTCGGCAGCCTGAAGATGTCGGGTGGGTACACTTGTAAGCTTCCGGTAGGCGCTAGCAGCTGGGTCCTGCTGACCGGGGGACCGACCCACGCCACCGCCTGGACTGAAACCCCGATGGTCGGCCCGGTGTACACGCCCGACTCGCTCGTCGCGCCGCTGCCAACGGACGTGTTCCCACGCCTCGCCGTCGACGCACAGAACCGGCTGGTGGTGTCGCTCTGGAACGACAAGATCTACCGCAGCCGATCGTAGTCGTGCCGAGCGCAGCCACACCCCAAGACCGTCACGCGAGCGCTGCAGCGACGGTCTTGCCCTGTGGGATCTCAGCCTCGATGACGCTGCTTGCCACACCCGAAGCCGCAAGCGCCGTGCGCCCGAAGGAGGGCAGCGTGTCGACCACGGCGATGTCGGCGCCATGGGCACCTGCGCCCGAGCTCGAGTCGATGGGCAGCGCGCCGTAGTCCTTGCCCGCGGGCGCCACACCGCCGACCACACCACCGCGCACACCTCGACCGATCACGAGCGACACCTGATGATCCGGGTTGTGCTGTCGGCCGTCTTCGTTGCCCTTGGCCAGCGTGCGACCGAACACGTTGAGCGACATGAAGGTGACCTGGTCGGCGAGGGCGGCGGCCTTCAGCTGGCTCATGAGTGTCGCGATGCTGGCGATGCCCGACACCGTCTCGGAGGTCTCGGTGGCCAGCGCAATGTCACGGTGGTTGTCACCGCCGAATGGAATGTGGATCGAGATGACCGGCGTGACCTTCATCTGGATCAGAGTCACCGCAGCCAAGATTTGGGCGTCCGCGCCGTCGTCGGTGATGGAGCTCAGACGGTCGAGCAAGTCCTGACGGATGCTGCGCACCTGGGTCTGCGAGGTGACCAGCGCGTCGATGTAGTCGCGCTGCGCGGCCGTGGCGTCGTTGCGATACACGTCGTAGAGCGCGTTCAAGCTCTGGTCACGCAGCTTCTGCAAGTCGGTGAGCGGACCGGCCGGACTCGTGAGCGTGGCCTTGAGCGCGAGCGGCGGGATGCGCGGCAAGGCATGCCCAGCGTAGGTGAGTCCTTCGGACGGGGAGCTCGCACCCAGGGCAATGGGCTCCGGCTGGATCGTGCCAAGACAGGGAGCGAGATGTTTCGCCAGGATCGACGGCAACATTTCGTTGGCGGTGGTCGTCTCCATGAGCTTGAGCACGTCGGGCTCCTTGGGGTGCACGGGCGTGTTCGTCATGAGGTGGAAGAAGCAGCTGCGGTCGAGCACTGCTTGCGGCAGCGTGGACCAGGGCGCGGCCGCGGTGAAGGTCTTGCCGGCGAGTGTGAGCGTCTTGGGTGCGAGTGCCGGGTCCGGGCTGTGCACGATGTTCGTGTCCTCGTAGGTTCCCGGCACACTGGCGTTGATGGGATCGCCCGAGCCCGAGGTGCAGAAGATCACGAACTGCGCCTTGCCCGGCACGCACATCGTGGCGGCGTCGGCCAGCGCGCGGCGCGGATCGAGCAAGAACGAGACTGGCAAGCCCGTCGCCAGTGCGCGCACGCCGAGGTAGCCCACACCGCAGGCGGAGGACAGAAGCAAGCGTCGTCTGGAGAGCATGCCAACCACCTTTCACAGACCGATCGAGATGGACGAAGGTGCCACGCACGCCACGATGAACGTGGAGCGCAAGGCATCGGTGGTGGTTGCGCCGCCTTGCAACGCAGCGTTGTAATGCGCGAGCAAGAGCATCTTGGCTTTGCCCGTGCGTGGGTCGCCGGCGGTCAGCGCCATGAGCGTGCTGACGAAGTCGGCCACCGCAGCTTCGGGAGCGCTGCTCGACCAGCTCTTCTGGCCGGGGACAAGCGCGCTGCTCTTGGCGTCGACGACCTTCGTCGCGAGCGTGGCGCAGACGTTCTCGACCGCGGCGCGATAGAACAACGTGGGTTCGTTCGGCAATACCGGCGCGATGGCGCCGCGGCCGTAGCCATCGGATGGCAAGCCGGTAGCGATCTGTGGCACCGTCGCACGCGCGTCCTTGAGCGTCTTGGGTGTGAGGCCACACACGTCGGACAGGCCGAGGCGACTCGAGAGCGCGGCGCACAGATGGTCGCGCCGTGCCACAGCGATGGTCACCCCATGGCGGCTGGCGGTCTGCGTGCTCTGCGCGTGCGTGATGAGCGGCGAGGCCAACAGCTCTGCCACCAGCGTGTTCCACACGTAACCCGAGCGCTCGAACACCGACACCACGCGCTTGAATTCGGGATCGTCCGTGTCACACGCCGACGAGCCTGCGTAGTAACAGAGCTTCTGCACCCACGCTTGAGCGAAGAGCGGGTGGTGCGCCAAGGTGTCTCCCAGGTCGGCGATACCGCTCAACGGCTTCTGCACGCCGTGAAACACGAACCTGCCCTTCTGGGAAGCGAAGACCGCTTCCGTCTGGTCGTGGTAGTTCCACGAGTAGGTGGACGCGAAGATCGAGCGCGTGGGGTCGAGGCTCTGGTGGCAGCCGAAGCAATCGCCAGATTGTGCGTGCATGGTGTCGAGGCCCGGCGTGCTGCTGGCGACGGTGTCGTCGGTGCCGTCGACGGCGGCGCCCAGTGCCACGATCAAGGTCTGGTTGGTGGTGACCCGCATCTGGTTACTGATGTTGGTCTGCCAGTTGGCGAAGAACGCCGGGGTGCTGAAGAAGCCGAGCCGCGGCGTGGTCAACACCAGCTCGGTGCCGGAGCGTAGCTTGGGCAGGTCGAAGAAGTCCGTGCGCGCTTCGCCGGCGATCGGCGCACGCACCGTGACCATCTTCCAGCTGTCGAAGTCTGCAGCTGTCAGCTGCGGTGCGCTTGCGCTGCCACCGACTTGCTGGCACTTGTTTCCAGCCGTGCCCTTCTGCGCGATGAGCGAACCGTAGAGCAGGAAATGCAGCGCATCCGAGCGCATCGGGTACACGATCGGGTCGCCACCGCAGCCGGTGGCCATGCCGGTGCCGGCGTTGGCCACATCGGGATCGTACCAGTGCATGTAGTTGGGACTCTTGGGGTCGAGCGTCTGCTCGATGGGGATCGGCCCCTGCGCCGCGCCCACGGTGATGGTCTGCCCGAGGTGCGCGCGGCCGTAGCGGTCAGTGACCTTGCCGGCGTCGTCGACCTGCCAGACGTCCAAGTACGCGTAGAGCTCCATCAGCGCCGGCGTCAGCATGAAGCGGCGCGTGGTCATGGTCTCAGTGAACGGCTTGCCTTCGGTGTTCAGCTGCAGCACCGTGCGCGCGAAGCTCTCCTGCGCGTTGCGCGCGAGTAGCGCGCGTGTGTAAGCGTTCGCCACGGCTTGCCGTGGATAGGTCTGATCTGCGAAGTCGTTGATGGTGACCTGCGTCTGCTGGAACGCGAGCTGGAAGAAGGTCAGCATTTTCGCCGAGTAGCTGGGCAGCTGCATCCAGCCGACGATCAGCCCGCGCAGCTGGCTCGGGTCTTTCGCCACGGCCGCGACCTCTTGATCGGTCGGCGGCAAGCCCACCAGCACGTTCTTCACCTTGGCGACGTAGACCCGCGGCGGATCGGGCTCGAACGGCACGGCCATGCTCGCGTCCCCGGCCTGGGCCTGTGCATCCGCGCCCGCGTCACGGGTACCGGCTGCAGGGCTGCTGCCCTTGCAGGCGGTCAAACCGGCGGACGCGCAGAGCACCAGCGCCGCCGCCCCAAGAAGCCACCCGCCCTGCCGCATGTTGCCCTCCACCAGCGCCCAAACCGGCGAGCGCCGACTTGGTTGCGCCGCCCACGACGATATTGAGTGGCTCCGAACAGCCATTGTAGCCCAGGATCGATCTGCGCGCGCGCCTTCGCCGACGGTCACGCTGCCTTCGGTCAGCTCCCGCACCGTTGGCAGCTGGAACCCAGCCGCGCAGACGCGAGCGCTCCTCTCGGGCCGCCCTCCCGTTGTGTGGCGCAGCGCACCCGTGGTGTATTGCGGCCCGTGGCTCCGACTTGGATGCGTGGAAGGACCCGGTCCGCAGGGTGTGCGCCCAGCGCGCTGTTGCTGGCCGCGGTCGTCTCGGCGCTGGGTTGCAGTAGCGATGCCCGCCCCGCGCTCGGGTTCTTCACGCACGACGCTGCGACTGCCGCTGGCGGCGGCGGCAGTGGTGACGCGACCGTCCCGCCGATGGGCCAGTTCAGGGTGACCGGAACGCTGCCTGGTTACGATCTGCAGTTCCGAGATGTCATCATCGGCACCGGGTCGACCCAGCCCGACACCGGCCAGCTGAGCTACCTGGTCTTGTTCTCGACCACTCTGACCAGCTGCGCGGGCGGCGGCGCGTTCAGCACCGGCATGAAGTGGACCTTCTCCAGCAGCGCGGGGGTCGCGCTCACACCCGGCACCTATCGACCCACCAGCGACTCCGGCGTGAGCAAGACCCAACACGGCATCGATCTCGAGGTGGTGTTGGCCAAGCTCGACGCGAACTGCTCGGGCGTCGGGCTCTACGCCGATGCCGGCAGCTCGGTGACACTCGACACGGTCACCGACAGCTCGGTGTCGGGCTCCTACCAGAGCTCGCTTCCAGCTGACGGCGGACTCGCCACCTTCAGCGGCACATTCGCCGCAGCGCGCTGCAGCGGTTACCACTACACCGGCTGCCGGTGAGCCCAACGTCCAGCCGTGGGCGGCGTCGAGGAGCTTGCTGTATTCGATCAACCCTGCGGTTGAAGACGCTTGGGCGCGTCGCGCTGACTGCCGGCGCGGTGGCGCTTACGGCGTGCGCGTCGTCGAACAAGCATGGCGGGCCAGGCACGTCGGCAGGGGCCGGTACGACGGCGCACGCCATGCTGGATGGGTCTTCGCCTGCGACGTCGGACGCGTCTACCTCCCCTGTGCCTGACGCAGCCAGCGGCGGCAGGACGAGTGGACCCATCGAGGCGTCGGCGACGCTGGTGAAGAAGAACTGCTCGCCGGCAGCTGCGACTTCGGATGGCACGTTGATGGCGTTCAACGTGCGCGGCGACAACAAACTCTTCGATGCGTACCTCGGCGATGCAAGCTGCAACGGCAAGGCGCTGCTGCCCGCGTACGATGGCAATCGCGGTGCGGCCGACCTCACGGCGGATGGGCGCTACGTGCTCTTGGTGATCGCGCGCGGCCTGGACAAGGCGACGTCGGGCGCGGAGCCGGGCAAAGGGTCGTCGAACTCGGTCGACATCTTCGACCGCAAGACCGGCACGCTGTCGACGCTGGTGAAGTCGTTTTGCAATGGCTGTCAGCGAGGGGCGATCTGGCCGAGGTTTTCGCCGGACGGCTCGAAGGTGGTGTGGACGGAGATGGTGCAGACTCCGCTCGAGCTGCAGCCGATCGGGCGCTTTCGTCTGCACGTGAGCAAGCTCGACGACACGCACAGGTCGGTGACGTCGGACATGGTGTGGGAGCCGCGCAGCACGGGATCGGTGTTGGTAGAAGCGTATGGATGGCTGCCCGGAACGTCGGATGTCATCTTTGCGACGAACGATGGCGTGACGAACTGCAACCTGACCTCGTGCTTGCAGTTGGTTCGCATCTCGGATCAGCTGCCCGACGTGCTGGCGACTTTGCTCACGCCGCCGGTGAACGGCTCGAACGCGTACCACGAGTTCGCGCATTTCCGCGCAGACGGCTGGGTGTACACGAGCATCGGGCGCGACTCGCAGGGCGCTGACCTGTGGCGCATGAAGGCCGATGGCTCGCAGCAGGAGCGCGTCACGTTCTTCGGTGGCGTGTGGTCGAATTCGTCGCTTGCGTTCGTGCAGAAGACCGGCTTTCCCGCGCCGACGTATTCGATCGTCGGCGGCATGGCGGCCGTGCCGGCCGGCTTCATTGCGGGCGTGATTCACGACAGCAGTGCGAGCACGATCGATGCGTGGCGCATCTCGCTCATCGCAAAGTGAACGAGGCGGGTGTGAGCTTAGTTTCCCGCGCCTTGCGCAACGCTAGCGATCGGACAGCGCACGAGGCTTCGTGCAGAGCTCGCGCCTGCGTCGTTGTTCACGTCGACCGTGTAGGTCACGTAGCTGTCGTCGAGCCAAAGCCCCGTGTAGAGCATGCGGTGAAATCCGTCGGGCAGCGGCACGGTCCAGTGCGCACCGTCACCCGTGCGGTAGAGATCGACGGCATTGGACGCGGCGTGCGCGAAGTAGCCGTGGTGCAGCACGAACGGTTCGTCGCGACCGATGTCGGCAATCACTCGCACGCTGCGGGGCACCAGCGCAGCACCGGGTGCAGGCCACGGCGCAAGGTAGAACGTACCAGGGCGATGGTCGAAGCCTTCCGCGCTGTCGGTCTCCACCCAGGCGATGTTCTTGTCGTCGGTGCTGAGCGCCCACACCACGCGCGGCTTGGGGTCGTGCAGCAGTTGCCAACTCGCGCTCGAATCCAGTCGATACAGGGGCTGCTCGTAGCCTGTAGTCTTGTAAGACATCTGGGCCACCACGCTCGTGTCGTGCGCACCGAGCGTCTCGGCAGAGTAGAGCTCGGGGACGCTGACCGGTTGCGTCGGCTGGCTGCGGTCGAAGCGCAGCCCGTGCGATGAGCTGGCCCCGTGAACGAACACCACGTGGTCGGTGACCTGTGGGTCCGCGAGCACTTCGGTCCAGTCGAAGGTCTGCGTTGGGGCCTTCACGTCCCCGCAACCCAGGCGTTGCTCCTGAGACTGGAAGTCGTTGTACGCGAAGAACCAGCAGCCATCGCTCTCGCCTTGCACATAGAGGGCGGTGCAGTAAGTCGCGACGCGTATGGCGCGCGTGGGGGTGCCCTGCATGTCGTACAGCACCACGACCGTGCCGCCCGGAAGGTTGGTGTTGGGCAGGTTTGCGAGCGTGAACGTCATGCGATAGCCGCCCGTCGGGTGCACCTGGGCAGACTCGGTGGCGTTGCCGGCAATCGCCAGCACCGAGCACGCCGCAGCGCTGCCCGTGCCTCGGGTCCACCGCAGAGGCTGCAGCGCGCTCACGTTGTCGGTGACCTTCACCGCACAGCTCGTCGGTGCCCACGCTACAGACGTCCACGCGAGCAAGTCGAAGCTCGTGAGGTCCATCGCAGCATCGAACGGAACGATCTGCGTGGACCCATCGAGGTTCGCATCCGAGACACTGCCGTCGAGCGGCGCAGCTGACGTGGCGCCGTCCGCTTTGGGCGAGCGCACTGCCGAGTCCATCGCGCCCAGCGGCGCAGCGCCATCCGTAACGGTGGTCTTGGGGTGTGCGCCCGCATCCGCACGCTGGCCGTGCGACGGGCTGGAGCAGCCGAGGGCGAACGCAACCAGTAGGAGCATGCGTCGCATGCAGCGAGTTATAGCGCAAGTTGTGCACGAGTGGCCGGTCGTGCGCTGTTTTCCCACGGCCGGGAACTCTGCCCCAGCACTGGAGTAGGCAGCGACCTTCGACGGAGCGATGGCTTCGAGACAGTCTGGCCTCGGTCGCGGATGTTCATCGGTTGGTTTGCGCAACCCGCCCCGCTCACGGCTTGGGCAAGGTGAACACGGTGCCAGTGGATGGGTCCGCGACCGCGATGAGGTTCGCAGTTGTTGTGACCATCGCGCCTCGGTTACTGCTGTTGGGCCCGCGAAATGAGGCTATTGGCAGAGGGTTCGCAGGCTGGCTCGGATCGTTCCGAACCAGGAAGCTGGTAGACGCCTGCGTGCCCGCGCCGGTGGTGTACACCCAGTAGATCCCGCTCGTGTCCGCCGCCAAACCTCCGGGCCATGGTGCCTCGACGCTATCGGCACTCCATAGCAGGGCGGCGCTGCCGTTGACGACGTTGTACAGTTGCGCTCCGCTGTCGCCAGTCATGACGTACAACGTTCCATCGCTGACACCGTATGCACCCAGTGACCTGACAGGAAACGACCCGCTAGCCATTTTCGCGTTCTTCCCGTCCTTGTCGGACGAATAGAAGGTGGTCCCCGAATTTTGCGTCCAGTACAAGTGCGTCGAGTCGAGCAGCAGTGGCCCCCAGCTCACGATGGACAACGACGTCGGTGCGCTCGAAGCATCGTCGAGCATGCGATATAGGGTGCCGCCCTCAGATGTGTTGGGTGATTGGAACCAGTACAAGTAGGTGTCATCGGCTGCCAACGAGCTTGCCCCCGTGGGCACGGTCACCAGCAGAGAGTCTTGCAGGTTGGAAAATGTCACAGAGTGAACATCGCCATAGTTCACCTTGTAGTACGCGGCCTTCGAATCTATAGCGAGCGCGGGAGCGTAAGAGAACGTGTCCAAGCCCGAGGCAAGAATGGTCGTGCTGCCACCACCCACTGGTGCACGCAGCAGTGCCCCGTCGTGATGCGAAGCGCCAATCGCGTCGACCGTGCCGCGTGTGAGCCAATAGACGTACGCGTCGTCAGCCGCCAGCGCGACTGGCGGAGACTGTGGTGTGTTCGCCAACAGCGTTGCGCACACGCCGCGTCCGCACGGTGCCCCCGCGGTGCACACCTGCCCGCACGCGCCGCACGACATGGGATCCGCTTGCAGGTTAATCTCGCAGCCGTTGCTAGGTACGCCGTCGCAATCCATGAAACCAGTATCGCATAGCAGTTGGCAGCTGACGCATGTGGCATGCGCTGCCTTGCCGTCGCAGCCCTCACTGCCTTGCACGATACCGTCGCCACATCGTGAAACGGCGGCGTCGCCCTGTACGGTAGCGCCGGCGGCGTCGCTCTGCGCGCCGGTCCCGGCGTCGTCACTGGCGGCGTCGACCGACATTGCGTCCGCGGCGCGCACGCCCGCGTCGCGAATGGCGACTGGAAGTGCGATGCAGGTGTGATTGCGACACGACAGCCCTTTGGCGAACACGTGGCACTCGGAGTCGAGCTGGCAGCTGGCGATGCAAACGCCGGGCACGTTGGTGGGGTTGCTGGTGCACATAGGCCCTGCGGCGGCGTGTTTCGTGGAAACGCAGGTGCTCGACTTGTTGACCGCCTGGCAGGCGTCGGTGCTCGTGCACGACTTGGTGCACACGCCACACAGACAGCTGAAGTCGCCACCACATTGCTGGTCGGATTGGCAGATGGACAGCCAGTTGGTGTTCTTGTCGGGGTCCGGCAACACGGCCTTCGCGCAAGCGCTCCCCCAAGTCACACAAGCAATGAGTCCAAGCACGGCGAGCGACCGGCGCAGGTGCCGTGTCGTCCGTGTCGACCAACGGCGCGGCGTTCGGGTGGTCAGTCTACGGTTCATGGGGCTCCATCTCGTTGCCGACGACGTTCTGTCCGAAGTAGAAGGTGACCTCGAACAGTCGGTCGGGGTCGATCGCGTTGGTGCGATTGAGCTCGCTCACGCGATCCCAAAGCGCGTTGACGTCAGCGCGCACTCGCGCCAACAGCCCGAGCACTTCGTTCTCGTAAGGGTGTCCAGCATACAGGCTGAAAGTGACCGTGCTGCCGCCGATCGTGTCGTCGTGCCTCGATCTGGACCCCTTGTTCCGGAGCTTGGCCCCGATGGCGGTGGCGACCGCGCGAAAATGATCGAAGACGGCGGCTTCCCAGCCCTGGCTCGCTCCGACGGGGATGCTGAGAGTCGAGCACGACAGTATCTCTTCCCCAAGCGTGCCAGTTGACGAGTCTACGCGTCCATCGGCGATCAGCGCGTCGATCGCGTGCGCCGCAAGCTCGGGCGCGACCGGCAGCTCTGGAAGCAGTTGGGCGCGTTCGATCCGGCGATGGTCGTAGATCGCCAGCCAGACGAAGCTCGTGGCTGCTTCGAGCTCACCCGCTTCCGCGAGCGCTGCGCGTGCCTTGGGAGTCGAGAGCGTGTAGTAGGTCGTGGCAGCGCGGCCGGTGTGCGAGACCACCCCGCTGGTGACCAAGTCCTTCAGCACCGCCGCGAGGCCCTGCGCATCCTCGCGCTCGAAGTGTTGCTCGAGCTCTTGTCGGCTGGCACCGGATTGCTGCTGTAGATAGTCGAGCACCGCGCCCCACAAGGTCTGCTCCGCGTTCGTCTTGCTCTCGGCCAGTCGATGGATCTTCTTCTGATAGCTGCGCAGCGCCAAACCGAACATGTCGGCAGCCACTTTTCGCGATACGCCTTGAGCCTCAATCTCGCGCGCGAGCTCGAAGAACACCTGATCGGCAATCTTGGCGAGCGGGGCGCGAATGCCCGCTACGGTCGATAGCTGAGCGATCAGGACCGTGGTCTGGCGGACAATGGCGTCGACCAGCTGACGCGTTTCCATGTTGCCGAGTCTGACCGTATGGCGAGCGGCTTGCCAGATGCCCGAAAGTTCATCCCTGCCATTCGGGCCCGGCGAGCTCGATGTTCTCGGGTTTCAAGTACGGGTAGACTGTGCCGCAGGATGCAGACTGAAACCGCTGCCACTGAAGCCGACGGCGGCCGCTGTGCTTATCATCCGGAGCGCGGGGCGGTCGGCATCTGCGCGCGTTGCGGTTCCTTTCACTGCGCGGATTGCTTTCGCGAGCTCGCGGGTCGGCGCTTGTGCGCGGGTTGCCTGGCCTTGCCTGGCATCGACTACCTACGAGAGCTCAGGAGCAGGCTGTGGGGCAAGCGCGACGGCTGGGTGTGGTACTTCGGCCTCTTCGGCGGCTTCGGTGCGCTGGGTCAACTCGTCGTGAGCGCCAGGCATGGCCAATTCTTGCTCGCGGCGGCGTTCGCTGTGGCGTTGGTCGCAGCCGTGGGCTACCTCGCGCTGCAACGTTGGGCGCGCCTCGGCTTGTACACGCTGGCAATCACCGGCTTGGTGCAAGGTGCGATCGAGTTGTCGAGCAATCGACCGGGCTCGACCGGTCCTCTGCGGGGCGCCGGTGCGCTGGTCGGTGCCATGATCAGCGCGTTGTTCGTCACCGCGGCATGGAACAGCACGCGCAGCAAGTTGGCGTTTCGGATCGAAGTTTCCGAAGTCGAGATCGAGAAGTTGCACGCGTCCACCAGCAACGGCCTCGCGCGCCGTGCGCTCGCCTATGGGATCCTGTCGTTGTTCGTGCCACTGCTCGGCGTGTTCAGCGCAATCGCAGGTTGGACGGCCCTGCGGCGCTTGCAGCCAGACGCATGGCCACCCGTCGGCGGCAAGCCACAGGCGACCTGGGGCCTGTGGATCTCGGTGTTCAGCACGCTCATGTGGTGCGGATTCCTCTCGCTCGCCATTCTTCGTTGAGCGCGCAACCGGAGTACGTCCGGCACCGCCTCGACATGCGCAAACGTGCTGTATAATGTTGGTCGCATGGGGATTCGGCGCTCGTGTGCACTGCTGGGGCTTGCGGGCGCAGTCGCTTGCGCGGCGTGCAGCGGGTCGCGGCTCCATGACCCCCGTGCGACTGCTCGGCCTTCGGATGCGAGCGTGGACAGCGGGAGTGCCTCGCACGGTGGCGCTCCGGACTCCGGCGGCAACTCCACCTCCGCCGCCGGCACGAGCGGGGTCGGCGCAGCTGGAAACGGCGCAGCTGGAAACGGCGCAGCTGGAAACGGCGCAGCTGGAAACGGCG
>JADGRF010000126.1 GCA_017881055.1 Sandaracinaceae bacterium | reverse complement strand
CCAGCGCGACCTTGGCTTTCAGTGTCGGGCTGTGCTTCGTGCGGGTCTTTTTCACGGGTCCTGCTCCTGTCATCGGGAGCACCCTCCACCACCTTAACCGCTGGTCCAAAAAACGGGGTCCACTTCAGGCGGCGTGAAGCGGACACGAAGCGCCTCGACGCAGACCCGCGGCTTTCCTATCCGTTGTGCATTGGCGGAGCGCGTGCCTGCCCGCCCGAGGACTGTGGCGGGACGCCGGGCTACGAGCATCTGCTGGAGGTGCTCGCCGACGAAGACGACGCCGAACACGACGATATGCTGCGCTGGGTGGGCGGTTCTTTCGACCCCGAGGGCTTCGACTTGAATCGGACGAACGACGCTCTGCGTGCGCTGAAACGCTAACTTCGAACGCTATGCCGATGGGCAACCCGGACGACGGTCGGAACCGGGCCTCCTCACGTCGTCGCCGTGCCGTCGGCTGGCGGGTCCTGCTGCGAGCTCCCCCACTGCTGCCAGTCGGAGAGCGATCGGCTGTGGGCCACCGAGCGCGATGGCGATGTCGTGCTGGAGACGACGGGTGATGGCGTGTTCGTGCGCGAGTAACCACCTCGCCGTTCGTGCGTCGCCCGGCCGGGCCGCTGCTTGACGGCGCCGTGGGGAAAAGTGAGCTTTGCCCGGCCGTGGCGAAGGGTGAGCTGCCCGACGCGCCCGTCGTCAGCGTTGACCGTGCAGCATCGCCTCAAGACAGGGCAGGGAGTGCAACATGACCGAACCAACGATCGTCTGCCCCAACTGCAAGACAGAGATTCGACTGACGGAATCGCTGGCCGCCCCGCTGCTTGCTGCCACGCGAAAGCAGTTCGAACAGCAACTTGCTCAGAAGGATGAAGACGTCGCCAAGCGCGAGCAAGGCGTCCGCGAGAAAGAGAAGCAGATTACCGAGGCCAAGCGCACCCTCGACGAACAGGTCGCCGACCAGGTGGCGGCACAACTGAAATCCGAGCGAGCACGCCTAGTAGCGGAAGAGTCCAAGAAGGCGAAGCTTGCAGCCGCAGCCGAGCTTGATGGCAAGGTCCAAGAGCTTGCCGAGCTTCAAGAAGTGCTCAAAGTCCGCGACGCAAAGCTGGCGGAGGCGCAGAAGGCTCAGGCCGAGCTTATCAAGAAGCAGCGTGAGCTCGACGATGCCAAGCGCGAGCTCGAACTGACGGTTGAGAAGCGTGTTCAGGACGGCCTAACCGAAGTACGAGCCCATGCGAAGAAGGAAGCTGAGGAAAGCCTCAAGCTGAAGGTGATGGAGAAAGACCAGACCATCGCCTCGATGCAACAGAAGATCGAGGAGCTCAAGCAGAAGGCCGAACAAGGCTCGCAGCAGTTGCAGGGCGAGGTGCAGGAGCTGGAGCTTGAAAACCTGCTGCGCGCGAAATTTCCTTTCGATTCGATCGAGCCGGTGCCCAAAGGCGAGTTTGGTGGTGACGTCCTGCAACGGGTTGTTAGTCAGAGCGGACAGCCCGGTGGGACGATCCTGTGGGAATCCAAGCGTACCAAGAACTGGAGCGACGGCTGGCTTGCCAAACTGCGCGAGGACCAGCGAACAGCGAAGGCAGAGCTTGCGGTCCTGGTGAGCGTCGTGCTCCCCAAAGGCGTGGAAGCATTCGATGTGATCGATGGCGTCTGGGTAACCCATCCGCGCGCGGTGCTGCCGGTCGCCACCGTTCTGCGCCACACGTTGCTCGAGGTGAGCGTGGCAAGACAGGTTTCCGACGGCCAACAGACCAAGACCGAGATGGTTTATCAGTACCTCACCGGTCCGCGATTCCGCCAGCGTGTCGAAGCCATCGTCGAGGCGTTCTCCTCCATGCAGGAAGATTTGGATAAAGAGCGCAAGGCCATCATGAAACAATGGGCTAAGCGCGAAGAACAGATCGAGCGCGTGATGGGCGCGACGGTTGGCATGTACGGCGACTTGCAGGGAATCGCCGGGAAGTCCTTGCAGGAGATCGCGGGCCTTGAGCTGCAGGCACTGGCGGGGGATTCAGGACCCACAAAGGCATTGCCCAGCCCGTGAGCACAGGCTTGCGGAAGCTGAGCACTCGTGATCACGCCCCTGGAGCGTATCTGCGCATCTTGCGGACGCGGCTCGCTTGCGCAAGGCTCACTGGGAGTGTACGAGCCCGGCGGGGGTTTCGCGCTTGCCCCCCTTGTGCGAAGCCCCTTTTTCTTCGCTGCGTGGGCAGATACGGGTTCGAGCGAGGGGACGTGCGGTGATCGCCCAGACGCGTCAGCTATGTCTCGGTCGTGGTCTGCTGCTACGCATTCGTCATCGCCGAACGCGTGCGGCATTTTCCCCCTTCGGCCACCGGGGCGCTGGAAGGCCGTGCGGTCCACGTCGCGGCCTGAGCGACACTTCGCGCAGCTTCATCACTGTCCGCCTCACTGTCGCTCGCGTCATCGCCCTTTGGCTGCCAAGATGTCCGCTGTGCCATCACGACGGACGCGTCTCGGCTTCAGGTGTCATGCCGCTGGGCGCCTGACGCAGTAGTGCTGGCGTAGGAATGAATCCCTGTGGCGTTGCACCGCGTAGGCCGCCAATGGCGGCAGCGCAGGCAAGGTCATGCGACGTCGTCGAAGTCGAAGCGGCGTGCGCGCGGCGGTTCGATCGGCGGGGCGCGGTCGCGTAGGGCGAGGTGGCGCAGCATGTGGGCGGCTAGATCTGATCTCGGCGCTGGAGCGAACATTCGGGTAGGTTAGCCGGCCGCTACGCAGGGCTCGCCTTGCCGCTTGGACATTCGCGACGTACCGTCGCGGCCATGATGCTCAATCACCGAGGATCGCCCCGCGTGGCGCTCTGCCTGCTCGGGTGCTCCGCTCTACTGACCTCAGCCGCGTGTCCGAGCAGCAACTCGACGGCTGCAAACCATGCCGATGCTGCCGTCGTCGCCGTTGGCACCGGTGCGAGCGGCGCTTACTGGTCCGGCGATCCTTGCTCGCTGCTCACGAACGGCGATTTCGCCACGCTGAGCACGCCGATGACCATCGCCTCGACCGACGCGCACAACGTCGGCAGCACCAGCTTCTCTCCGGAGTGTCACTTCAATCTGCAGGGCAACGGCAGCAGCGCAGCGGTCGCCGTGTTCGTCGACAAGGCCAGCGACTTCGATCTTCAGAAATTGGTCTTTCAAGGCACGGCGCTCGCCGGCCTCGGCAAGAACGCGTGGCAGGGGGACGCGGGTGGCCAAGGCAACTCCACCATCGACGTCCTGCTCGCCCAGTGGAGCTACCGCGTCGACTCGACCTACGAGTACAAGTACCCCGACCTGAAGGTCTTGGCCGCTGCCATCGCGGGGCGCTTGAAATAGGCTCGCGAACGTGCGCGAACTTAGCCGGTTGCGACGCCGAAGACCTTGCCGATCAGCGCGGCGACCAGCATCGCGAGCGCGCCACCCACCGTAACTCGCAGCGCTGCGCGGGCACGCGGTGCGTCGCCGAGATACCCACCGATAGCTCCGAGCCAGCCCAGGCTCGAGAGCGACAGCGCGGCGATGGCCGGGATGCGCAGGTTCGCCGGCGACGCGAGCAGCGCGCCAATCGGCGAGAGCGCAAACGATCCGACGCTCGCGGCCGAGATCCACGCCGCTTGCAGCGGCTTCGCCAGCGATGCGTGCGCGAGGCTGGCAACGCCCTCTTGGGATGCATCCGTGTTGACCGGAAGCAACGAGCCACACAGGCGGAAGGAGCCGCTGCGAAATGCGTGACTTCCATACCCCGCACCCACGGAGCCTCGACCGGTCTGGTTCAAATCACACCGGACCATCACCAATCAGGCCCACAGCGTGAAGAGCGGCAGCCTGCCGGGGAGTCTGGTATCTCTGAAGAGTGAACCTCTACCTAATCGACGGAACTTATGAGCTGTTTCGCGCGTACTACGGCGCGCCAAGCAGCGCCAACGCAGCGGGCCAGGAGGTCGGCGCCGGGCGAGCGCTCCTGCGCTCCCTTGCAACCTTCCTGCGGGAGCCGGACGTGACGCACGTGGCCGTCGCATTCGACACAGTGATCGAGTCGTTCCGGAACCGCCGCTTTGCTGGCTACAAGACGGGCGAAGGTGTCGACCCGCAGCTCTTCTCGCAGTTTCCGCTGGCAGAGCGTGCCACGCGCGCTCTCGGCGTTGTGACCTGGTCGATGATCGAGTTCGAAGCAGACGACGCACTCGCCACCGCCGCTGCACTCTTCGAGGGTGACCCGCGCGTTGGGCAGCCCACGCGCTGCGCCTGCGAAGCGACGGCAGT
>JADGRF010000125.1 GCA_017881055.1 Sandaracinaceae bacterium | reverse complement strand
TCGCCGGGATCTGTGTCACCAGCAGCTGCCCGCCGTACACGGCTTGATCCGGCAGGTCTTTGTCGTACTCGCCCTGCGTCGTGTACTTGATGCCGTACTTGCCGTCCGGCAGCGCGTCGATCGCGAATGCGCCCTGACCTGCCGCCTTCACGACCACCACGACCTTGCCGTTCGTGTTCGTGAACGCGAGCGGCTCGAAGTTGCCCACGCTCGCGCTCGCGTCCATACGCACCGCGCCGGGGCGAATGAACTTGAAGTACTGGCGCAGGAACTTGGTGCGGCTCTGCATCACGACCGTGGGCGTGGCCGACATCGGGTTCGTGACCGTGTAGTATTCGGAGCCCGTGTCGGTGTTCAGCGGATAGCACAGCGTGAACTGCTGCCAGCTGGTGTTGAGCGCGACCTGCAGATCTTTGTGCAGATCGAAGTAGTCGCTGCCGATGTGCTCGAGCATGGCCGTGCCCACATGATCGCGCAGCGAGCGCATGCCAATCGCCATCAGGTTCTGATCGTTGACGCCGCCGTAGCGGTGATACGAAAGCTCCAGGATGTACGGCAGCACGCCCGGCGTCTGAATCATCGTGTCGTAGTAGGTGATCGCCGCACCCATGTCCGTGTTGGACGGCGCGATGAAGTGCGGTGTGAAGCCGAACTTCTGTAGGCGTTTGGCCGCAGCCGCGATCGCCGGGCCCATGCGCTGCGCCGTCCACGCGTCCACATTGTCCGGCTCGAGGATCGACTCCCACGCGTCGATGTCCAAGTTGTACTTGGTCTTGAAGTGCTGGTACGTCGCGAGCACGAATTCGGCGTATTCTTCGGGCTGCTCCGCGTGCAGACTGGGCGTGGTTCGCGGCCGAAAGAAGCTCACGTAGTTCACGTTGATGAACAGCTTCTCGCCGTTCTTCTCGACCAGCTTCTTCATCGGCAGAACGAGCTTGTCGATCGTCGAGTCGATGCGCTCGAAGTGAAAGCCCGCAGGGTTGATTACGTTGGGATCGGCGTTGTCGTTGACGATCGGGTACGTGGTGCCGTCCGCGTTGCTCTCCGTACCGCTGCGTATCTCGACGCGCAGCCGCGTGAGGCCGAGATCGTTCACGGCTTGATTGAGCAAGTCGTCGACCCAACCCGCAAAGTTTGCACCCCCGGTCTCATCGGCGTTCTGCCCCGCCTGCGCGGCGGCTTCCCAGCCGCGTATGGTCTGAAACGTCTTGCTGGCATCGAGCGTCACGCGGTCGGCCGTGCTCGGCGTGCTGCACTTCCGTCCGGTCTCGTCGCAGACTTGACCCTTGCAGGGCGCATTGCCCGCCTGCTTGCACGTGCCCGCCACGCACTTCTCGTCGCCATCGCAGTACAGCGCGTCGTCGCAGTCCTTGTCCACGTTGCAAGCAACTGCGACGGGCGTAGCGGAGTCGACTGCAGGCGTACTCGCATCGCGCAGCGTGCTCGCATCGCGCAGCGTGCTCGCATCCCGCGCGCCCGAGTCCGTGAGCCTGCTCTGCCCGCCCGCGTCGGGCGTGGACACATGGTTCTTGGGTGAGCTGCCGCCGCACGCCGTGAGCAGTGCGCCCAGCAACGCAGCGAGGAACAACGGCGCCGTGTGGCAGGACGAACGGGCACGGGCGGGCTGGGATGGCAAATGGAACATGACAGCTCTCTTTCGCAGCGCAAACAGCGGCCAGTGCGAGTCAAACCCGTGGAGAGCCGCGGACTGCTCCACGGGTATGTGAGCGAGTGGGGAAGATAATCCCAGCTCGGCATCGGAGCACGGCAAATAGCGCGCAACCGCCTTCGGCTGCGCTAGGCTTCCGGCCATGAGGCGCGCGCCCTGGCTCCTGATCGTACTCTTCTCCGCCTGCGCGGGCGGGTCCCAGTTTGCGTGCCGCAAGGATGTGATTACGGGTAACGAGCAATGCCAGCCCGTGAGCAGGAGTCCGACGGAGGCCGCCGTCGGTGCCGGTGCGGCGGCCGCCAGCTGGGCGGTCGTCGGGTGCACGCTCAACGGCTGCCCGCCGCCCGACCGCTGCAACCCGCAAACCAAGCTGTGCGAGACCACGAGCTGCCAAAGCGATCGCGACTGCGGCGCGGGCTTTCACTGCGACGCGAGCAGCAGTCACTGCCACTGACGGACGGCAGGCCATGCTGCGGCTGATTCAGAAGCTTCACGTCTTCGCCGGCCTGCAGACCTGCATCGCGCTAATGCTGTTCGGCGTCGCGGGTCTGGCGTCGACCTGGCAGGCGCGTCCCGGCGCGCCACCTGGGGAAGCGCACGCACGCGAGCTCGACTTCGCTGCGCCCGCGCAGGCCAGCGATCGGCAGCTCGCCGACCTGCTCTACGAGCAGCTGCACACCCCGCTCGCCGCGCCGGTGCCGGACTTCGCGTTGCAGCACGATGCGCGCGGCCAGCTCCAGCTCGCGTTCTATACGCCGAACGGCACGACGCGGGTCACGGTGCTCGGGGATGCGCAGCGCCGACGCCTGCATATCGAAGAGACGCGCGCCGACCTGGCCGAGTTCCTGACCAACATGCACTCGATCACCTGGAGCCGTCCGGGCAGCGGCACGCCGCGGCTGCTCGTGCTCTGGTCGCTGTACACGGAGCTGTCGATCTTCGCGCTCCTGTTCCTGAGCCTGTCGGGAGTCTATCAATGGCTCGCCACGCGCGCGGAAAAGCGTGTGGCTCGCGCGTCGTTTCTGGTCGGCCTGGCGAGCCTCGTGCTCGTCTATGTTTGGATGCACTGACATGTACCGTACCGTGCGCGACATTCACCTGCTGTTGGGCCTGTTCGCGTGGCCCTTCGCGCTGCTCTACGCGATCAGCGCGCTGCAGATGGCGCATCCGGAAGCGCTGCACGCCAACAGCGCCGACTCCACGTCCCACCTGCAGCTGACGGCGGCAGCGCGAGCTACTCCCGACGCAGCGCGGGACTTTCTGAGAAGCCACGGCGACGTACGCGGTACGCTGACGAAGAGCGAAAAAATGGCGGACACGCTCGTGCTGCAGCTCGAACGACCCGGCACGACGTACGACGTCACGGTTCGTGCGGACGGCGAGACCACGATCGTCGAGCACCACGGCAACACGCTGCGGTTGCTGAACCGCCTGCACCACGCCGCCTCGGTCTGGAGCGACTTCGGAGCCAGCAACGTCTGGGGCGCGCTGGTTATCATGGTGTCGCTCGCGCTGCTCGGTCTCGGCGTGACAGGCATCTGGCTGTGGTTCTTGCGCAAGGTGGAACGGCGCGCGGGCTTGGTCTTTCTCGGCGTCAGCGTGCTCTACGCGGGCGGCCTGCTCCTGCTGATCCGGCTCGCGTGACGAGCGGGCGTGGTAGGCTTCTGCGCGTGCCACGTCGACCCTACCTGTTTGCGTCGCTGCTGCTGACGGCAGCGGCCTGCAACCACGAGCCCGCCACGAGCGGCGCGGCCGAGCACACCACCACCAACTCGCCGAGCAGCACGACCGCGAGCGCGCCGACCCCCGAGCCGGCGCCTGCACCAGCGCCGCCGCCGCACTTCCTGATCGTCGAGAACGCGCAGCATCCCAGCGCGCGCTCGCCCGATGGCTGCGTCACGCTCGAGCTCGACCGGCAGTGGCACAGCTTGAGCTATCGCGTCGGTCCCAGCCCGAGCTGCCCGCACTTCGAGCAGAACGTCGCGCTGCTCCACGAGATGGTGATGGCGTTCGACGCGTATGGCGATCTGCCGAGCGTCACGTCGTTCGGTGTCAGTCGCGACTACCGCTCCTTCTTCGAGCGGCTCGCGATCGCCGCGGCCAGCGCGCCGAGCTGGAATGTCCACCGCGGCAAGCCGACGACCGGCAACGACAACGACTTCGTGGTCGCGCTCGCCCACGATCCCTCCACGTTCTTTCCCGAGATGGTCAGCGTGCTGCGCGGCACGCATCTGCGCCCTGAGCTACGCAGCGTCGAGAAAGTGCTGGTGGGCCCGCCCGCCAGCACATCCTTCGCGGACAAGCTCGCAGCCGCAGGCGTTGGCGCAAACGCCAAGGTCCCGTTCGACTGTCAGCTGGCCTTTCATCTCGTGCCCGAGTGACCAGCCGAGTGACGGTCACCCGAAGTTGACCCAGTGCGCGGCGCCCTCCGGGTCCCACTCTTTCTTCCAGATCGCGACCTCGGCCTTGATCCGCTCGATTGCTTCTCGGCACGCCGCAAACGCAGCGTCGCGATGCGCGGAGCTCGCCGCCACGATCACCGCCAAGTCACCCACGCGCAGGGATCCCACGCGATGCACTGCACACAAACGCGTGCCCGGATGCGCCGCCACGACCGCGCGCGCGATCTGCGCCAGCTGCTTTTCCGCGAGCGCCGCGTGCGCTTCGTAGTCGAGGCGCGCCACGGGTTTGCCGGCGGCATGATCACGCACGACACCTAAGAAAACCGCGATCCCACCCGCGCTCGGGTGCGTCACGCGACGAATGGCGTCGTCCACCGACAGCGCCGCGTCCGAGATCGCGCAGTGCACGAGGTCATCTGGCGGATCGCCAGAGCCGCCAGCCACCGCATCTGGCGGATCGCCAGAGCCGCCAGCCACCGCATCTGGCGGATCGCCAGCGCCGCCAGCCACAGGCGGCAGCACGGCCGCGCGATCGCCCGCTTGCACTCGGACGTCCAGCTGCACCAGCTCGTCGTTCAGCGCGAGCCGCATGCGCGGCAGAAACGGTGCGAGCCGGGGATGAAGCTGGCCGAGCCATGCCAAGAGCTCGTGGCCCGTGAGCGCGACCTTGGGCAAGCGCAGCGTTTCCTGCTCGACGCCCGCGAGCTCGCGCGCGGCCGCAAAGTAGTGCACGGCGATCTCGGTCGGCTGGTTCTGCTCGGTCACGCGCCTGCCTGTACTCCCTTTCTTGACATTAGCTCGCCCGCGCCCCTAGGGTCGAGCCACCTCCTCATGGCGGCCGTGCAAATCGCGCTCGATTTCGGCGGGTTCGGCAAGAGCGCAGTCACGCGTGAGCCGCGCATGCTGCGTGCGTTTGCGCCCGAGCCCAAGCCCAGTGTCGCGGAGCCCGCGCCCGTGTTGCTGTCGGCAAGCTCGACCGGAGGCACGCTCGACAAGCAGCTGCTGGAGACTCAGCTACGCGCCGCGGTCGATGCCCCGCTGCGCGTCACGATCACCGACAACCGTCGCACCATGATCTCGCTGCGCAAGCGACCGGGCTTCACCGAGCTGCGCTTGCACCACATGTTCTTGACCGCCGACGCCGAGATCGTACGCGCGCTCGGCGACTACGTGGGCCGCTCCGATCGCGCTGCGTCGCTCGAGCTCGGCCGCTACATCGAAGCGCATCGCGCGCGCATCCGCCGCCGCGTCACGCGCCCGCTCTCGCTCAGCACGAGCGGCGTGCACCACGATCTCCTGGCGATCTACGCCGACGTCAACGCCCGCTACTTCGACGGCAAGGTCGAGGCGCGCGTCAGCTGGAGCCGCGAGCCAGGCAAGGGCCCGCGCGCTAGCCGCAGAACCCGCCGACGCTCGATCAAGCTGGGCTCGTACTGCTCGCGCGAGCGCTTGATCCGCGTGCACCCGGCGCTCGACGCCGCGTTCGTGCCGCGCTTCTTCGTGGAGTACATCATGTACCACGAGATGCTGCACCACATGCTGCCGCCGATCGTGCGCGGCGGCCGCCGTCAGCTGCACGATCGCCGCTTCAAAGAGCACGAGCGCGCATTCCCGGGTTACCAGGCGGCGCTGCAGTGGGAGCGCGAGCACCTCGATCGCTTGCTGGCGATCTGAACATGCCGCGGCCTCTCTCCGGCGTTGAACGGCTGGCATTGCTCGCGGTCGTGGCGGCGACTGCGCTGCCGCTCTGGCTCACGCGCTACCTACCGATCGAAGACCTGCCACAGCACGTCGCGGCGATCCGCGTGCTGCACAGCTACGCGGACCCCGCGTTCTCGCTGCAGCGCTACTTCGAGCTGGATCTGTTCCGCACGCAGTACCTCGCGTATTACTTCGCGGCGCACCTGCTCTCGTTCCTGGTCGACGTCGAGCTCGCCAATCGCCTCGTGTTCACGCTGTGCGTGGTCGGCACGCCGCTCGCGCTCGCTGCGCTCGTGGGCTCGCTCGGTCGTGACCCGCGGCTAGCTCTCTTGTCGCTCCCGCTCGCCTACAACGCGCACTTGATCCTGGGCTTCGCGAATTTTCTCTTGGGCATCGCGCTGATGTTCGTGGGCCTGACGCTGGCCGTGCAGCAGCGCAGGCAGCGCTCGCAGGCACGCTCCGTTCTGCTCGCGGTCGTTGCGCTCACCTGCTTTTACGCGCACGTCGTTCCGTTCGCGTTCCTTGGCCTGGGCGTCGCACTGATCGCACTGCAGCGAGAGCTGCGCGCGCTGCTCGCGCTGCTCGCGACGCTCGTGCCAGCCGGCCTCGCCGCGCTGCTCTGGACTGCGAACAGCCCCGCCGGTCGTGCCACCGTCACCGCAGCTTCGGGTGCGAGCGAAGGCCCAAAGCCGCAGTTCCAGCCGGCGGCCGTGTCGTGGGCCGATCTGCCCAACTGGCTGACCGACGTGCTGCACGGCGAGCGTGACGCCCAGCTGCTGCACGCGTTCTATGCGCTGCTCGCGCTGGCGGTCGTGGTCGGCGTGATCGCGGCGCTCGTGCAGCGCGGCCACCATGTCAGTAACGACGCCCACGACGCCCACTACGGCCCTGACGCGCTCGCTCGCTCGCTCACGCTGCGCCTCGCGCTGCTCGCGCCGCTCGCCGCTGCGCTCTACTTCGTCGCGCCGACGTCGTACGATTGGATCTGGCCGATCGCGCAGCGCTTTCCACTGCTCGCGCTGCTCTTCGCGATCGCCATCCTACCCACGCCGCCGCGCCTGTTCGGTGAGCTGTTGTTCGCAGCTGCGCTCGTGCTGAGCGCCTTGCAGACCCAGCTCGTGGCCCAGGCCTTCCACGACTTCGATCAACAAGAAGTCGGCGACTTCGATCGTGCGCTCGCGGTGATTCCGCAAGGCCAGCGCGTCGCCGGCCTGATCTTCGATCGTGGCTCGCGCTTCGTGAAGTTCTCGCCGTTCATCCACTACGTCGCGTACTACCAGGCGCGCAAAGGCGGCGCGGTCATGTTCACGTTCGCGGACTTCCCGCAGTCGCCGTTTCGCTTCCGCGAGCACGATCGCCCGCCGCGCGTGCCAGCGCGCTGGGAGTGGATGCCCGAGCGCGTGCGCCTGTCCAGCATCGCCTGGTACGACTACGTGCTCGTGCGCGGCTTCGCACCTGCCCTCGAGAGCGCACGCGATCGCTATACGCCCCTCTACCGCGACGCCCACTACAGCGTGTGGAAGAAAGTGCGCTGAGCCCCGAGCCTCGCTACACTCGCGCGGGTGAGCAACGCGGACGACACTTCCACGGCAGCGGGCGAGCGTGAGAGCCCGATGCTGTACGCGCTGTTCGCGCTGGCAATCGCTTGTCCGTTCGCGCTTTGCCTCATGCCACGCGCGCTCGCGCCGCTCGATCTGCCCGCGTTGCAGCTGACGGAATCAGAGGCGCGCTCCGTGCTGGACGCCGATCGGCAGGCCGTCAACGCCGCCCCGCGCTCGCCGCTCGCGCTCGAGCTGGAGCGCCAATTCCTCGAGCACGGCGAGGTCGAGGCGCGCGGCCTCGAAGGCGCAGAGCAGCGCATGCGCCGCCTGAGCGCCATGCATGCCACGTACCTGGGCCTGACCAAAGAAGTCGGCCAGCCCAGCGCGTTGCTGATGCGCTCGCGCGCCGTCGAGAAGCTCGAAGCCGCGCTCGACCTACGCCTGCCAGACGAGCAGCAGAAGGGCGTGCTCGGCATCTTCGCCAATGTGCTCGAGGGCTACCACGCGCTGCGCGACGGCGACGAGCTGGTGCCGCACTTCGTGGTCCGCACGCTCTACAAGGCGCGCTGGAACATCGCGCTGAGCCTCGCGCCCGATTTCGCGCTCACACCCGTCGAGCAGCGCGCGTACCACGGCTTCATGGCGCTGCACGCCGAGAACCTGCCCGAGCCCATGCGCCTGCACGAGCTGACGCGCTACGCGAGCGCGGGCGGTCAAGACAGCGCGGAGGCGCGCGGCGTGCTGTGCTTTCGCCATCGCGAACGCGTTGCCGCGATCGATGCGCTCCAGCTGGCGTACGCGCGCACCGGCAACCTACACGTGCGCAACTACCTGCTCGGCGCCAAAGTCGCGGCCGGCGTCACAGCGCGTCCGTGACGCTCAAAAACGAGCCGAATTAGCCCCGCGCACGCGCGCCGCTGCAGTGTGTCGTTGCTTACCTGGACAGCCCGAGCCTCATTTCGTAGGCTCACGGCCCGTGTGAGCTCGAGGTTGCAGTGCACATCAATCTCCGGAAGAGCCTGTTCATCCTCCCGAACCTGTTCACGCTCTCGAGCATCTTCTGTGGCTTCTACGCAATCGTCCTGTGCCGCAACTCGCCGACCGAGGACGACCTCTACCGCGCCAGCCTGTTGATCATCTTCGCGATGTTCTTCGACATGGTCGACGGCCGCGTCGCGCGCCTGACGCGCACCCAGAGCGCGTTCGGCATCGAGATCGACTCGCTGGCCGACGTGGTCTCGTTCGGGGTCGCGCCTGCATTGCTCGTGTACGCGTGGTCGCTGTCCGCGCTCAACCTGCTCGGCATCGTGACCTGCTTCGCGTATCTCGCGTGCGGGGCAATCCGGCTCGCGCGCTTCAACGTGCTCGCGACTGACACCAGCGGCCGGCCCAAGAAGCCGAGCAAGTACATCCTCGGGCTGCCCATCCCCGGTGCAGCTGGCGTGATCGTCTCGCTGATCGCCGCCAACCACGCCGTCAACGGCGAGCTCGCCGCCGCGCACGGGCCGATCGCCGCAGTCATGCTCTCGCTGGCCTTCTTCATGGTCAGCACGATCAAGTTTCGGTCGTTCAAGGACCTGCGCCTGACCTGGCGCACCGCGCTGTCGGTGACGTTCGCGGTTGGCACGGGCGTGCTGATCACGGTCAAGCTGCACGTCGCGATCGCGCTCGGCTGGATGCTCGCCAGCTACGTGATCATCGGCCTGGTCGAGTCGATGATCGGCCTCGTGCGCCGCCTGCGACGTACCCGGCCGCCCAAAGAAGAAGACCCCGCGAAAGCCGGCTGAGCGTCCGCGGGCCTCACGACACGTAAAGCTCGCGGTGCAACTGGCGCGCGGCCCCCACGGCGGCACATCGGATCGAACGTTCCTTCTCGCGCCCGCGCGCGATAAGCTATATTCCGTTACGTTAGGTTATGACGTATTCGTGAGGGTGCTCACGCGCAGGAGGCTCGGTCCAAGCGATGCCGGCAGCTCATTCGATCGTTCGCGCCGCGCTGATCCTCAGCGTGACGCTCGTCAGCCTGCTTCTCACGAGCAGGCGAGCCGAGGCCAGCGGCCCCCCGCGCATCGCGGTTTTTCAAACCTCGACCGACGATCCCGCCCTGCACGAGCTCGCGAGCGCGCTCGACCCCATGCTCGCCGACGAGCTCGGTCGCTCGGCTGCCGTGCAGATCAGCGAGCGGCCCGCGCTCGATCTTCCTGCCATGCAGCTCGCCATCGACTGCGTCGGCGAGACCGCCGACTGCCTGCGCTCCGTCACCGATCAAACCCACGTCGAAGGCTTGATCGCCGGCAGCCTGCGTCGCGCCGGTGGCGAGACCGTGATCACCCTCTTCTACTTCGATGCACGCGGCGTCGGCGGCATGAAAGGTGTCACGCGCAAGCACGGGGGTACCCACGTCGAGCAAGACACGCTCGACGACCTGCCTGCGATGGTGAACGAGCTACTCGGCGTCGCGAACGAGACCAAGCAGCCCGCGCCCGAAGCGCCTGCGTCAAATGCAACGCCTGCGCCGGCCGCGGCGCCTGCTGATCAGCCCGCAGCGAGCTCCGGCGGCGTGCCGGTCGGACCGATCGTGCTCGGCGCGACGGGTGCCGTTCTAATCGGCGTCGGCGCAGCCTTCGGCTTCATGGAGAAGAGCAGCCAGGACGCCTACGCCAGCGCGCGCGTGGACCCGAAGCAGAGCGTGGCGATGCAGAAGAAAGCCATCGACGCGATCGACAACAAGCTCTCGAGCGCGAAGAGCCAGGCCTTGCTGTTCAACCTGAGCCTGGGCCTGGGCGCTGCGGCGATCGCGGGCAGCGTGATCTGGTGGGTGCTCTCGCCCAACAAGAACGCCTCGCACGAGCACGCCTCGCTCGCGCCGCTGCTCGGCCCCGGCCAACTCGGTCTGATGGTGTACGGTCGCTTTGCCGGAAACCTGTGAAGGAGTCGCCATGAACCACTCGTTGCAGTCGCGATCGTGTGCAGCGTGGCTCGTGGTGCTGCTGGGCCTGTTCATGATCGGCTGCAGCGCGGATGCCGGCAAGAACCCGCTGCACGGCGGCGCCTGCCAGAAGGACCGGCAGTACAAAGGGTATTGCCTGCCTGCAGCTGATGGCGGCAGCGCGAACGTCGGTGACGGCGGCGGCGCCTCGGTCGATGCCGGCGAGCCGTGCAAAGAAGGCGACTTCTGCTACGAGCCGGGCATGGGTTATGACGTGGCGACGCGCACCGACGGTGTCTGCCGTGCCGGCTCCAAGCACTGTGTCGACGGACGGTTCGAGTCGTGCCTGGGCCAAGTCATTCCGAGCGATGAGCTTTGCGACGGCCTGGACAACGACTGCGACAAGAAGACCGACGAAGAAGTGCAATCGGAAGCGTGTCCGATCGACGCGAACGCCAAGGGGCGCTGCCGAGCGGGGATTCAGACGTGCGAGATGGGGCGCAGCGTGTGCCGTCGCAACGTGGCGATCGCCGAGGCCTGCAACGGCGAAGACGACGACTGCGATGGCAAGATCGACGAAGACAGCAACGTCCAGTGCTATCCCTCGGGCACGGCGGGCTGCGTCAAGCAAGCCGACGGAACGTACAAGTGCAAAGGCCTGTGCCACCAGGGCACGCAGACCTGCCAAGCCGGCAAGCTCATGGCATGCGCGAACAAGGTGACGCCCAAGCCCGAGGTCTGCACCGGCTCCGCACCAACCGACGTCGCAACCGACGAGAACTGCGACGGCGTGACCGATGAGGGCTGCCCTGCGTGCACTGTCAATGCCAAGCAGACTTGCTACAGCTACGACACGGCCACGCTGGTCGCCGGCAGTGAATGTCACACCGGCATGCGCACCTGCATGCTGGTCAACGCCGTCCCTTCGACCGATTGGGGCCCGTGCGACAACGAGCAAGGCCCCGTCGACGAGACCTGCAAGAACCCCAATCAAGACGACGACTGCAACGGCACGAAGGACGACGTGTTGCACCTGCACGACCCGTGCAGCGACTCGACCCAGCTCGGCGTGTGCAGGAACGGCACGAAGGAATGCCAGACCGCGGTCACACCCACGTGCGAGACGCCGACCCGCAGCACCGAGATCTGCGACGGCTTCGACAACGACTGCGACGGCAAGATCGACCAGACCTTCATGCTGCAGACCGACGAAGCCAACTGCGGTATGTGCAACCACGCCTGCAAGCAAACCGAGCAGTGCTGCGGTGGCAAGTGCATCGATCCGAATGCCGACGATCAGAACTGCAACGGCTGCGGCATGACCTGCGGCATGGGCGTCTCGTGCTGCGGTGCCGCGTGCGTGGATACGAACACCGATGAGCAGCACTGCGGCGACTGCGCCACGACCTGCACCAACACCCAGACCTGCTGCGGCGGCGGCTGCGTCGACGTGCAGAGCGACCCCAAGAACTGCGGCAGCTGCGGCCACGTCTGCTCGGGCGTGAAGTCGACGTGCTGCGGCGGCGCGTGCGTGGACACCACCAGCGACGCCAAGAACTGTAAGACGTGCGGGAACGTGTGCCTCACCGTGCCTGGTCTGATCGGAAGCTGCAACGGAAGCGCCTGCAAGCTGTGAAGGAGTGAGCCGCAGGCATGCCCACGAACTCCGAAAGTCGCGACCCGCTGATCGGCGCCCGCATCGACGATCGCTACACGGTGCTCGGCTTGCTCGGTCGCGGCGGCATGGGCGTGGTGTACGACGGCGTGCACGATCAGCTCGGTAGGCAGGTCGCGATCAAGGTGCTCAGCGCGGGCATCGCTAACAGCGACGTCGCGGTGCAGCGCTTCTTGCGTGAGGCGCGCACGGCCAGCGGGCTGACGCACGGCAACATCGTCGACGTCTCGGACCTCGGCGTACTGCCCGACGGCCGGCCCTACCTGGTGATGCCGAAGATGCACGGCGAGGATCTGTGCACGCTCTTGCTGCGCCTCGGCCCGCAGACACCGGCGCGCGTGGTCGAGCTGTTGCGCGGCGTGGCAGCTGCTCTAGACCTGATTCACGCCAAGGGCTACGTGCATCGCGACATCAAGCCCGAGAACTTGATGCACGTAGTGCGCGAGGATGGCTCGGAAGCCGTGATGGTGCTCGACTTCGGCATCGTGGGCTTGATCTCGACGAACGCGAAGCGCCTCACGGTAGAGGGCACGGTCTTCGGCACGCCGGCGTATCTGCCACCCGAAGTGATCGAAGGCGACACGATGGATCGCCGCGGCGACGTGTATGCGCTGGCGACCTGCGCGTTCGAGCTGATGACGGGTCGTCTGCCCTTCGATGCGGAAAACCCGATCCGGATCCTGCCGATGAAGGTGATGAACGACGCGCCACGCCTGAGCACGGTAAGCGGGGTGGCGTTCCCCGAAGCGATCGAGGCGGTGATCGCGAAGGACTTGCGGCGTAAGCCCCACGAGCGACACGGCAGCGCGGGTGAGTTCGTGGCCGCGCTGCATGCAGGCGTGGTCGCGAGCGCAGGCGAGCTCGCCGCACCGCCAGTGCGTGACCCGGCGGCGAACCGCGAGCGGCTCACGACCGGCAAGCTGATGCCGATCGCTGCGACGTCTTCGCTGGAGCGGGATCTCTCGCGCAGCGAGTCCTTGCCCGCGGGGCACGACTCAGGCGGCGTGAACGTGGTCTTCTCCGATCGTGCGCCGATCGGCGCAGGCGAGAAGACCGGCTCACGTCGCTCGCTGGTGATCGGAGTGCTGGTCGCCGGTGCAGCCGCGCTCGTGCTCGCGCTTTCACTGACGCAACGAGGCACACCGGCAGCGACGGTCACTCCGGCCCCACTCGCCCATGAAACGAGTCACGAGCCCGCGGCGCAAACAACACCATCCGCACGCCCGGCAGCCATTGCACCGACGCCCACGCCAGCTGCTGCAGAGCCGGCGGCGACGCTCGCGCCAGTCGTCGCGGCGGCGCCCGCGGCCAGCGTACCTGCAGCGTCGACCGCGCGTGGTAAGCGGCCAGCCGTTTCCGAAAAGCGCGAATCAGCGCCCGTTCCTAAGTCAGCTGCAACGGTAGTCGTTAGAATAGCGCCAGTGCCCGCGAGCCCGACCGCGAGCGCAACGGACTCGCAGAGCGCGGCCGAGCTGACCAAGACCGCGATGCAAGCGCTCCTGCAGGGTCATCCGGCGCTGGCAGCCGAGCTGTACATGCGTGCGACCAAGGCCGATCCGCGCAGCGACGCCGCGTTCCGGGGCCTGGGCATCACCAACGAGAAGCTCGGCAAGACGGCCGAAGCCGTGCGGGCGTGGAAGCGCGCGCTCGAGCTCTCGCCAGCGGGTGCGCAGGCCGACTCGATTCGTGCGCGCCTAGCGAAGCTCGAAGGTCAGTGACGCGCCCGCTTGTGGCGCGGGTTCTCGTACACGGAGATGATCGGCACGCCATCGTAGCGCAGCACGTAGACAGGCTTCACGCTGCCGTACGTCGTCCAGATCTGCTCGTCGACTTCGCCGAAGTGCAGCTCGTGGTGCACGATCGCGTAGTCCGCGTACGCGATGTCCTGCGTGGCGCGGATGTTCGACGGCAGAAAGCCATCTTCGATCAGCATCTGGAACGACGTGTACAGCGTGTCGCAGATGTACACGCTGCCGCCGTTTGGCAGAGCGTTCGTCAGAAATGGCGTCACGCTGCGCGTGGTGAAGCCCCAGAACTGCCGGTTCATGCCCTTGTCAGCTGCACCAGGAACGCCACCTGCGGCCGTCGTGTAGTGCGAAAGCCCAAACGGGTGACTGTGCGCCGTCTCGACGGCCGCGGGCGCGAGCAGGAGCGCGCCCAGCGGCAACGCGAGCCACGACGAGAAGCGATCGGCCAGCAGCTCACTGAGCGCCGGCACCGCGAGCTCGAACGCCCGGCCGGCAAAGAGAGCAAGCATCGGGTAGGCGGGAAACCAGTGCTTGGTGCCGCCGAAGATGGGCGTGGACGGCAGCGAGATGATCACGAGCGGCGCCAGCATACAGCCGAGCAAGAGCACGGTGCTCTGCGTGCGGTCGAGCTCGTCATCTGCAACCGGCAACGCGCCACGCACGAGCCCCAGCAGCGACTGCACCAACCTTCGTAGCTCCGCGCCCACGCCCACGAGCCCGAGTACGAGCGTGGTCAATGGCACCGTGAACAGCGTCATCACCCACGCGTACGAGCTGGGAAACGGCGGCCAGAAGTAGTTCACGCCGAAGTACTCCATGTTGTAGTAGTCGTGGTGCATGTGGAACGCGGCGTACGAGTGCAGGCGCGCCAGCGTGTCGTGCCACAGCCACGGCCAACCCCCAATGAAGATGGGCGGGCCCAGGAGCACCAGCGACAGCAACCAGTACGGCACCAGCGACAGGCTTTTCGGCAAGCCCGCGCGGCGCGCACGCAGCTCGACGAACACGAGCCAGCCAAAGTGCACGGCGAAGATGCCCGGCAAGATCCACGAGTTGTGCTTGGTCAGGAGCGCAAGCCCGAACACCACGCCCGTCACCACAGCCCAGCGCTTCTGCGTGAGCGAACGAAAGTACGCGTACGTGACCGCGGTCGTGGCCAGCGTGATCGGCACGTCGAACGCGTCGAGGTGCGCGTGATAAAAGGGCCGCGGCAGGAGCGCGAACGCCAGCGCCGCAAAGAGGCCCGCGCGCCGCGAATAAAGGCGCGTCCCGAAGATGTGGATGAGCCAGAGCAGAAGGCCCGCGCTCAGCATGCCGGCGAAGCGAAATGACAGCGACTCGCGCGGAAAGACGTGCCACGCATCCTGTGCGAGGTGCCCGAGCGCGAACAGCTCTTTCATGAGCGGCGGATGCTCGTGATTCACCGCGTAGAAGTGATCGATCGCATTCTGCGTGAGCGCCGTGCTCGCGTTCTGATGCAGCAGCCTGAGCCACTCGCCGTAGCTCCGGGCCGCCTCGACGTACATGCCTTCGTCGCGCGCCATGCCGATCGCACCCTCGGTGTGCACGAGCAGCAGCACGTACGCCGCGCACAGCGCAGCTCCGATCAGGTGGTCGCGTGCGCCAACCTTCATGGCCGCGCTCCCGCCGGTGGCGTAGTACGCGTGCTTGCCGCCCAGCACAGCGAGCGCCGGTCCGGCGCGGGCGCGGTCACGTCGATCCGCACCTGACCGCGCTCCGGGTCGCCCACCGCGCCGGTCGCCACACGCATGCGCCGAAAGCCTTCGCCGTCGTGATGCACCATGGACATGCGCCGCTGCCCATTCACGAACACGTCCACGCGCACAGGGCCCCCGTCGCGCATGCGCTCGTGCTCGTAGTACAGGCCGGCGTAGAGGATCAGCTCGTCGCCCAGCGGCACATCGTCGAAGGTCGTGCTCACGGGCGCATCGCCCGCCGCATGCTGCCAGATGCAGCGCCGCGGCTTCACGTCGAGGTCTTCCATGACCACGCGCCCGACGAACAGCCACGGCCGGCGCGGATCGCAGTCGAAGCGCTCGGACAGCGGATACAAAACACCTTTGCCGAGACCACCGCCGCGTGGCACGCCGCCTTTACGATACGGACAGTCGCGACCCTCCAGCGCGACGTGGGCAGCCGGCAGCTGATCGACGAAGTCGAAGCGCACGGGGCTCTTGCCGAGGCCGTAGCGTAAGAGCCGCACCTCACCGAAGCGCTGATCGAGCTCGGGCTTTGCGCCGGCCGGAACGTCAGCTGGCAACTTCCCGCGCATGCTGAGCACCCAGATACGCTCGTACGCCGAGTCGTCGTGGCGACCGGCCATGTCCAAGGTGATCAGGCTACCCAAGTGCAGGCGCAGGATCGGATCGGTCCAGCTCGGCGCCGACGTCACCAAGTCGCGCGGCCGCCAATTCTTCTTCACGAACGTGGCCGCCGCCGCGACGTCCTCGTCCGTAAGCACGTGGCGCTGCACGCGCGCATGCGCGATCAGCTCGCCCACGGGCACGCAGAGCAGGAGCACGATCCCAAAACGCCCCAAGCGCATCACGCGCGCAGCCTAAATGACGGCGCTGGATTCTGGAATGGCGGATCGCGAACGATCGGGCGGCCGAGCTCAGCCGCCGACGCACGGCAAGCGCACGACCTTGACCACGCTCTGGCCCTTGGCGTTCAGCTCCGTCCACGCGATCACCGTGCGGCCATCGTACGCGGTGCGAATCGCGGTCTTGCCGCCAGCCTCACTCGTGTAGCTGATGTCGGAATCGCCGAGCTTACCGCCGTTGCGATCCAAGAAGATGATGCGGATCTGCGCCTTGTCGGTCGTCAGGCGCGGCAGCTCGCGATACACGATCGCGTACTGGGAGCGCAGCTTCGTGACCGACACGTCGATGCCGCGGAACGGCGGCTCTAAAAACCGAAGCGGCGTGGCCTGCCCGGCGCTTGCGCTCAGCGGCGCGGCTTGGCCCGTGTCGTCGATCTGCTGAAACCAGAGCTGTCGGCCGGTCTGCCCTTCGGACTGCGTGTACACGATACCGCCGCCTGTCTCGTTGCTCTCGACGTCGACCGAAGCGGCAGGCCCTGCGTTCGACGAAATCACCCATGCGCTGCGCACCGGCTTGGCTTTCTTGTCCAGCGCGACGAACACGATCTCCGAGCGCCCCGCCGTGTTCGCCGGATCGTAACGCCAGTAGCCGAGCCCCGCGCCATCGGCCCCGAGCGACGACATCGCCAGCGCGCCGTACGAGAGCTTCGGGTTCTTGGTGAGATCGGCGCCAGCCGCAGCGTTCCACGTGTCGAGCACCTGTTCGGGCGCGGTCGGCTTACCGGTCGCATCGAGCGCACGTACGCGCAGCGTGCTCGCGCCATCGACGCTGGTGTCGACCCACGCGACCATCGTGGTGCCATCGCGCAGCGTCTGGATCGCGACGGCTTTCTCTTCGGCCGGCGTATCGCTGATCCGGATCTCGGCGGTGGCTTTGCCGGACCTCGCGTTGTACGCCTGAGTCCAGAGGTCCCACTGCTGCGGGCCCGTGCCGCGCTGCCGGTTGTCGATGAGCGCCAGCAGCCAGCGGCCGTTCGCCGAGGTGATACCCGGCGGCCGCTCGTTCGCGCACGCATCGATCGCGAGCTTCGACGCCGGCTTCGGTGCCGTTGACGCACCGGCCAACGTCGACACGTACACCGCGTCGAAGCAGCCCACGCCCTCGCCGACATACGGCAGCGCGAACTGCGACAGCTCGAGGTCGACCGCCAGCGGCGTCGCCAGCAGCGCCTTGTCGGTCTGGACCACGGTGAAGATCTTGTTCGTGTCGATCGCGCAGTTGCCGGTCAGGCCCTGCGCCGGCATGCCGGGTGGCGCCATGCCCGAGTCGTGCTCGACCGGCAGCGGAACATCGGCGTCGTACGGGCTCGTGCCGCTGCCCGCGTCCTCGTCGTTGCCCGCGTCGACGAAAGTCTTGTGAGGCGACTTCTTGCTGCTGCACGCACTGACCGCGAACAGCACCACCAGCAAGCAGCCAAGGCCTCGCTTGCGCTGCGCGAAACGGGAGGAAGAGCGAACGTGCATGAGCATTTTAGGCTGTCACACGTCGTGGCAGATTTCAATCCGCGTGGAATTTTCCCGAAACAATTCGCGGGTCGATTGACACAAAGAGGGTGCGGCCAGCATAGGCTGTGCGGGTGTCCACCATCGACCCGGCATTGATCGCGCTGGAACGCGCCTTGGGCAGCGGTCGGGTCATCACCGACCCCGACGTGCTCGCCAGCTACGCTGTCGACGAGAGCGAGGTCCCGCCGCACCCACCCGAGGCCGCCGTGCGCGTCAAAGAAGCGCGCGAGGTCGCCGACGTGATGCGCATCTGCAGCGAGCATGCCGTGCCGGTCACACCGCGCGCGGGCGGCACCGGACGCACGGGCGGAGCGGTGCCGCTGGCCGGCGGCGTGGTGCTCGCCTTCGAGCAGATGACGCGCATCAAGGGCATCGAAGAGGAAGACTTGATCGCCGTCGTGGAGCCCGGCGTGGTGCTGGGCGAGCTGCACCGCGCCGTCGAAGCGCTCGGCCTGTTCTATCCGCCCGATCCCAACTCGCTCGCCAGCTGCACGCTCGGTGGCAACGTCGCGGAGAACGCCGGCGGTCCGCGCGCGCTGCGCTACGGCTGCACGCGCGACTACGTGCTGGGCCTGCGTGTGGTCACGGCCGACGGCACCGAGCTGTCAGTTGGAAAGCGTACCGTGAAGGGCGTGACCGGCTACGATCTGACGTCGCTCCTGGTCGGCAGCGAGGGCACGCTCGCGATCACCACCGAGATCACGCTCAAGCTGCTGCCGAAGCCCGAGAGCGTGGTGACCATGATGGTGCTCTTGCCGGATCTCGTCTCCGCCGGTCGCGCCGTGACGGGCGTGCTGCGTCGCGGCATCCTGCCGCGCTGCATGGAGCTGCTCGACGAAGCCACCCTCGCGATCGTGCGCCCCGAAACCTCGCTGCCCATCTCGGAGGCGGCGCGCGCGCTCCTTTTGATCGAGCTCGATGGCGAAGCGGGTGCGCTCGAGACGCAGCTGGAACGTGCGGGCAACGCGGTCATGGAAGCGGGCGCCAGCGACGTGCTCGTAGCGCGCCACGGCGGCGAGCGCGACAAGCTCTGGGCGGCTCGCCGCGAGCTGTCGCGTGCGCTGCGCAAGCGTGCCCGCTACAAGCTCGCCGAAGACGTGGTGGTGCCGCGCTCGCGCATCGCGGCACTGATTGAGACCTGCCAGGGCATCTCGCAGCGCAGCAAGATCGCCATGCCCAGCTACGGACATGCCGGCGACGGCAACATCCACGTGAACTTCCTGTGGAACGATCCCAGCGAAGAACCCGTGGTGCACGCCGCCATCGAGGAGATGTTCAAAGCCGTGATCGCGCTCGGCGGTACGCTCACCGGCGAGCACGGCATCGGCGTGCTGAAGGCGCCTTTTTTACCGCTCGAACAGGCTCCCGAGCTGATCGCGCTGCAAGAGCGCGTGAAGACCCTGTTCGATCCGAAGAACATCCTGAACCCGGGCAAGATCTTCCCGTCGCACGTGGCTAAATTTCACGGCGCATGCTGACGCATGGAATTGCCCCGGTTTGGTGGACAGAGACTCTGTTACGCAGCTCGAGACTTGGACCGTCCAAGCTCGAAGTCGATGGGTGATGGGTAGTTGATCGTCGAGTGCCGCCGCACGCGGTTGTAGAACGCTTCGATGTACTCGAAGACGTTCGAGCGCGCAGCATCGCGTACTTGTCGCGCCTTCCCCTGGTACAACACCGAACATCACCACGGCGGCATCGCGATGTTGACGCCGCACGATGTCCACCACCGCCTCGCTGAGCAACGCCTGAACGAGCGCGCACTCGTGCTCGAAGCCGCCTTTCGCGCGCATCCTGACTTCCGAAAAAAGAACCGCGCCAGATGGCTCCGCCGATCGACCTTGTTCATTCCTGCCCGCGCTGCCGCCGATGGCGGCGGGGCGGAGCGCGCGCCCTCCAGTTTTCGAGGTACAGCACCTCGGGGCTGCCGTGCACGCGCAGCGCCTTGACCATCAGAGCGAGACGGTTAGTTCTGCGCTTGACTGACGGGCCACCTCATAGTCACTAGTTAGGGCCGCCACGGGGTCTACAACCGCTCGGTCCCGTCGAGTTTGCTCAGGCTTTTGTCGAATGTACCCAACGGGGTGTGTCCGGCTTTGCGCGCGATCTCCAAGACAAGGCAGTCTGAGAATCCGACTGACGGCTTCTTCCGATAATGCGCAAGCGCGGCCGCGACCACGTCCGCGTCCTGAAGACTCAGCTCTTTGTGATTGAGCAACATGTCGATCGCGGTCGCAATCGCGCCGTGCTCTAGATCGTACGCTGCGCTCAAGACCCACGTGGTTTCCGCCAGAACGAGATGCGAAACCCACGCTCCCTTGTCAATGAACTCTTCCGCCGAAGTGACTTGCTCTTCGTCGTCACGTGTCACGAGCCGGACCAGCACGTTAGTGTCAACGGCGCGCATGCTTGTCTCGCATGTGCTGGCGGACCGCGTCCTTGAGGTCTTCGAGTTTTCTTGGTCGAGGACGTTTCGCAAAGATCGCGCGATGAATGTCTTCCGACGAGAATCGACCCGCCTTGCGAACGACGATCTTCTCACCCTCCTCCTCCCACTCTAGAACAGAGCCTGGGCCAATGCCGAACTTTCGCCGAATCTCCACCGGAACGGAGATCTGGCCCTGGGCGGTCACCTTGGACTGAGGCAGCGACATGCCACCATAGTACCAGGGTAATGCGTCCAGTCAAGCAGACGTCTTCATTCTCGTTCGGCCTACGCCGTCGTGCTCGATCTCGATGTGCGCGCGCGGCCCACGCCGTCAGCGGCGCCGAAACGAACTTCACCGACTTTGCGAGTCGACCAGGCGCTTGTGCCAGTACGCCAGCAGGCAGCACGGCGCCACGGGAATGACCGCGGCAACTAGTGTCAGGACCGGCGCGTGCTCGTCACGCCCCGGACACCTCGTGCAAACGATTGCGGCACTCCCTACGGACTCTCCAACTTGCGGCATCACGACCGCGCATAGTCGATTGAGACAGCTCGTCACCACTCCCACATCGGCACGGGTACGCTTCCACCAATCAGCGCTCGACAGAGCGAAACGGTTAGTTCTGCGCTTGACTGACGGGCCACCTCATAGTCACTAGTTAGGCGCAACGGCGTTCATCAGTTTCAGTCGCTTTCTCGTCCCCAACCTGGCACGAACTCGCCTCGTTCGAGAGTGCATATGACGGTACTATTCACCGACCCGAACTTTCGCACCTTGGTCCAAGTCGACGTCTTGCTGGTCGTCTGGCTCATGACGATGAGCAACTACACCAGCCTGCTTCGGCTACGACGAAAAGTCTACGCGACCCCCGAGGACTACAACTTCAACCACGTAATCCCGGTTGGCCGCGCCGACGACGGGGTCGAGCGGTCACGCCGACTGCACCAAAATCATCTCGAGAACGTGCCCGCGTTTCTCGTGCTGAGTCTGCTGTACGCGTCAACCCGCCCGGCCCATGCCACGTTCGAATGGCTCCTGTGGGGATTTTTCGCCGCGCGCGTTGTGTACACCGTCTTCTACGCGCGTGCGATGCAGCCCCACCGAACGATCGCGTTCACGATCGGCGCGCTACTCATGTTCGCGATGGCCGTGCTCACCTTGCGCGCCACGTTCTGAGAGCTCCGCCTTGTCTCTCTCTGTGCGCCCAACGGGATTGAGCTTCAGCTGCGAAGACCCGCCCGAGGTCGGTCGGTCTCGCGGCGGCGGGCCCGCGACTCCGGTTGACAGCTTATCACAACCGTCGCGAGCCCGCGTACGGGGACGATTCTGCTGGAAGGCGGTTCTTCGTCAGCTGCAATCCCGCGTTAGGGAGCCTCTTCCGCCACACCTTGCGCTACACAGAGCTGTGTGTAAACTAGGGCGATGGCAACCAATCTCGCTATCGACGATCGGCTCCTGGAGGAGGCGCAGCGCATCGGCGGTCAACGCACGAAGAAGGCGACCGTCACGGAGGCTTTGCAGGAGTACATCCAGCATCGTAAACAGGCGAAGATCCTGAAGCTTTTTGGAACTGTCGAGTTCGATTCGAAGTACGACTACAAGAAGCAGCGTCAACGCCCATGAAGGTCCTGGTCGACACCTCGGTGTGGTCGGCGACGCTGCGCCGCCGATCGAGCGCTCCGCGCTCGACCGTCTCGTTAGAGCTTGCTTCGCTGATCGAAGACAGCCGTGTCGTGATGATTGGTCCGGTACGACAAGAACTCTTGTCGGGTCTGAAGGAACGTGCGCAGTTCGAGCGATTGCGCGAGCACTTGCGTGCTTTTCCGGACGTCGAGCTCGGTACGCATGACTACGAAGAAGCAGCCGCGCTCTGCGACAAGTGCCGTCAGAAGGGCATCCAAGGGTCGAACACGGACTTCTTGATCTGCGCTGTCGCGATCCGACATGAGTTCTCGATCTTCACGACCGATGGCGACTTCAAACACTACGCAAAGGTTCTGCCGATCTCGTTCCACGACGCACGCAGGTGAGACTCTCTCCTTTCTCGTTCTCAGTCTCCCTGACGGATTTGTGCTTCAGCTGCGAAGGCCCGACCGACGCCCACCAGTGGCGCGGCCGCGGCCCGCTCAAGCGCGCGACACGTTGCTGGCACATCCCGACGGTCTGCCGGCGCACCTGGAGCGCGTGCTCGTCAGCGCTGTGCCAACGCTTGATGACAGTACCCGGCGTCGGTCCGTTGATCGCCGTCCGCTTCACCGCCGTGCTCGACCAACCCCGGCGCTTCACCAGCGCCCATCACGTGATGTCGTACGTCGGCCCAACACCCGGAGAAAACTCCAGCTCCTTGCGCAACCGACGCACCGCAATCACCAAGGCCGGCGCGAGCGAGCTGCGCTTCGCGCTCGCGCAGGGCTGTTGGTCGATGATGCGCGCCGAGCCCAACGAGCCAATGGTGCAGTGGGCGCTCGCGATCGCGGCACGACGCAACAAGCAAGTCGCCGTCGTCGCCACTCGGTGGCACCGCCTTTCGCATCGTCCGCGGTGACGCGGCAGCGGCCGCTGCATGCGCGGCCGAGGTCGGCAGGTGGCGCGGCCGCGGCCCCGCGACATCCTCGCAGTTCATCACAACGTCGCGCGGCCGCGAAGGAACACGCCTCGTCGAAGTTCTTGCGGCCTTCGTCAGCTGCAATCACTAGATAGGCGGAACCTTTCAGTGCCGCAGCTTCTCAAGGTCCGGGCCCGCTCCGCGAACTGCGCCCCAAACCGCGAGAAACAGAACGGTCTCCGAATCTGCGACGTAATAGACGTGATAACGCGTGGCCCTCAACAAGAGCCGTCGAAGACCCTTGATCTCGGGATGCGCGGCGCGATGTCCAAGACGGCATCGACTCCAACGTCGCTGTCGCGTCGGCCAGCTCCTGCGCAAACAAGTCCGGAGCTGCGACACGGTTCTCGCGCCACCATGAGTCGACGACTTTGATCTGCGTCTCGGCCTCGGGCGAGACGATCACGGTCGCGGTCACCGGCGACGCAGTTCTTCGACTAGGACCCGCATCGGCCGACCAAGACCGGCTTCGAGCGACGTGCGTGCGCGAGAGATTGAGACGTTGAGCGCGGTGCGCTCAGCCTCGTCGAGATCGTTTCCCTCATCGTCGACGGCGAGATCGAGCACTGTGCCCTCCGGCAACGCCGTGGGCTGATCGACGTGAAGGCGGCCGTTCTGAACGCGAGCGCGAATCGCAGACATGGGCGAAAGAATTGCACACCACGGCCATCGTGTCGCGGCCCGAGATCGCCGAGATGTCTCGCAGAAAGGGGTCCGCAGGTCTGCTCTCTTTTCGCCTAATGGATTTGTGCTTCAGCTGCGAAGGCCCGCGCGCGGCGCCCACCAGGTACGCGCGGCACGCGGCCCCGCGACGTCCTTCTGCAGCTTACCACGGCGTCGCGGGGCCGCGAACTCGGCGCTTCGCTAAAACGCCTGCGAGTCTTCGTCAGCTGCAAACGCTAGTTAGCGGGCTCTTCGGCAGTCACGATCGCGGGAGCACTTCGGCACCGCTCAGTCCGAGATGATGGTCCGTCGACCACACGACAGAGATCTTCTTCTGTTCAAGATGCACGAGACTCGACGCATCGACGTACGTCAACTTCGTGCCGCGAAACCGCTCCAGCACCTTGATCACGTCGGCGTGGTGCGCAACCGTCGCGTCGAGAATCTTCAAGTCTTTGAGATTGCCGACGAGTTGTCGATACGTCCGCGCTTGCTCTTCACCCATGCGATGGAGAAACCAACTGTATGTCTCCGAGATCACGAGCACTGAGGTCATCCATCGTGGTGTCGGTCCGCTGAATAGAGCCGCCGCTTGGTGATGCCAGCGGTCCTTTCGAGTCATCAACGCGATGAAGATACCGCTGTCGAGAAAGACTGCCGTGCTCACGGTGCCTCGCGCCCGTACACGACATCGTCGACCGACTCGCTATCGTCGGGGGAGCCTTCGACGATGCCCGAATACGCCATCCAGGGCTTATCGCTGGGCTCCTTCGCGATGGTCTCTTCTAAACTGCGCCGACAGAGCTCGGCCAGAGAGATCCCACGACGCCGGGCGACCAGTTTCGCCCGCCGGTAAAGCACTTCGTCCACCGAAATCTGTGTGCGCACCATGTTATCATCATAGCACCGCGTGATAACAGAGGCAAGACGCTCTCGTTCTCGCTCTCCCTCTCGGGTCCGCCCAACGGATTTGTGCTTCAGCTGCGAAGGCCCGACTGAGGTCGGTGGGTCGCGCGGCCGCGGCCCCGCGACGTCCTCGCAGTTTATCACAACGTCGCGCGGCCGCGAGGGGTGACCTCTCAGCGAAGCTCTTGCGGGCCTTCGTCAGCTGCAAGCACTAGTTAGCCCGCCTCTTACTTCACTCCTGCGAGTATGATCTTCTTGTCTCCGAAGACCGCCACGAGCTCGAGCTTTCCACCGATCGACTCGACGTACCGACGAAGCGTCGCTACTTCACAGTCATCGAAATCCTGCTTGCGCTCCAGTCGAGACACATCGCCCTGGTCGATGCGTGCCGACTTCGACACTTCCACTTGTGTCTTGCCTGCGGCGTCGCGAAGGGCCCGCATCGTCATTCGCACACCACGATGGGCACGAAGGCCGCGTCCAAGGACTCGGACCGGCTCTGCATCCTCACGACGAGTACGTTGAGCTGCGTTCTTCATGATGTACCTCCCGTCTCGTAGACGTCACGTTCTGCTGATGTCGCGGGCCGCGCGCTGATGATCCTGTCCCGCTCGCCGCGCTGAACGTGGACGACGTAAAGCAACCGCTCCCGCAACGAAGTCCCGATGACCACGACTCGCTCGGTCCCTGACCCATCGTCGAGATAAATCGCAAGCGGATCCGCAAAAACGGTCGCCGCCTCTGGGAACGAAACGCCATGCTTGAGGACGTTTCGAGCCGCCTTCGCCGAATCCCACTCAAAGTCGCCTTCGATGACGGTGGCCACAACGCACCGAGTATGGGATATTCCCCATACGTCGTCAAGAAGGCGTTCTCGTCCCGCTCTCCGTCGGGCTAACGGATTTGTGCTTCAGCTGCGAGAGGCCGCCCGAGGCTTGCGCCCCGCGCGACCGCGGGCCCGCGACACCTCCGCAGCTTATCACAGCGTCGCGGGCCCGCGTGCAGTGACGCATCACCAGGCAGGTGGCGGCCTCTCGTCAGCTGCGACCACTAGTTGGGCGGCTCTTCACTCCGCGCGGCGAGATCCCGATCGGAACCGCTTCGCGTGGATCCCCTTCATGTTCCCAGATTCAACTCGAACAGGGGAAGCATCCGCCCCGCAATACTTCCGGCTCTCCTCATGCGTGAGTGGGTGGATGAGCGCGTCTCGGTCAGGGTTCGAGGCTTGAAACGCAGCGGTTTTTGCGGCGCCCTGGGCGCGTCGCCGAGCTGATTTCAAACGCATGGATGGGCG
>JADGRF010000124.1 GCA_017881055.1 Sandaracinaceae bacterium | reverse complement strand
CGCTCCGGGCTTGGCACGCGCTCCGGGCTTGGCACGCGCTCCGGGCTTGGCACAACTGACGGCCGTCAGCGGCCGATGACGGCGCGTGTCGCACACACGAAGCGCCGTTGGGCTGGTGGTGGCCGTACTGGCAACCGTCGCTCTCGCATCGGCGCGGCCCGAGGACCCGAACGCCGAGCCGATCCGTTCGGTTCCACTGCACAGCCCTGCGGCACGCGCGCTGCGCGACGGACAACCGGTCGACTTGAACACCGCACAAGCTAGCGACTTCGCGCTGCTGCCCGGCGTCGGTCCGAAGCTGGCAGAGCGGATCGTTGCGGAGCGCGAACGACGCGGTGGCTTTGCGCGCCTGGAAGATCTGCAACGCGTGAAGGGCATCGGTCCCGCCACGTTCGCGCGGCTCGCACCGCTCCTGCGACTGAGCCCTCAGAGGTCGAACAGCAGCGAGGCCGACACGCTGAGGGTCAAGTAGACCGGGTCGCGATCGAGCGCGGTGATGAGAAAGATCGGTCGCGCGCAGAACCCCAACACCAGGTTGCGGCGCGGTAGCCAATCGATTCCGAACACCGGATGCACGCCGAAGTCCGCAGCGAACGCCGCGCTGCGCAGAGTCCCGATGCCGTCCACGCCCGCACCGAAATAGGGAACCAACTCGAAGACATCCACCATGTAGATCAGCTCGGCGTCGGCGAGAAAGACCGAGAGCTGGCGGTTCTCGTCGGGATGAAAACCGAAGCCCAGAGACGCGCGCAGCGACCAGATGTCGTCCAGCCCGATGCTGCCGTCGGCCGAAACGATCGCGCCGTTCTCGGGCTGGCCATGAAAGACCGCATGCGCGTAGCCCAAGCTCACGCCCAAAGACGCTTGGTCCTCGTAGGCGTGGACGGGCATAGCCACGGAAAGAAGACCTGCGAGCGCGACCGCCAAAGCCGACAGGAGCCGCACGAGATCACGCTTCACCGACCGCGAGATACCACGAACGCCGCAGGCGTGGCGGCGTTTGACTTCGGATCCACCGAATGTATAGTCGCCGCCCACGGCCCGGGGCCAGCGCGCCGGTGTTCGGAACGGCTCCAAAAAGCCGGGTTAATACGCGCCGATACGCGAGGTTACGGTGGCCGAGATCAGCAACGACACGAGCACCGACACGAGCGACCGGGCTGCAGCGCCCGCTCGCAACACCGCCGGTGCCAGGCTTGCGGCCAAGCGCGCAGCCAAAGCCGCTCAAAAAGCTGCGGCACGCGGCACGGCGGCCCCTGGCGCCGAGGTCGTGAAGTCGATGGCGTGGGTGAGCACCTGGTTCGACGAACACCAGAAGCGTCTGCTGATGGGTGCCGGCGCGATCGCGCTCGGCTTCATCGCCTGGATGGTGATCGGCAACCAGAGCGATCACGCCAACCGCGAAGCGGGTGCGGCGCTGCACACGGCGATCACGACCACCCAAGGCATCGTGACGTCCGGCGACGAGCCCGCGCCCGAAGACACGCTGCTGCCGACATTCGCGTCTGCGCAGGACCGCGACAAGAAAGCGCTCGACCAGTTCGTCGACGTGACGAAGAAGTTCGCGGGCAGTAAACCTGCCACCTGGGCCGAGCTCGGCGAAGCCAACACGCAGCTCGCGCTCGGCAAATTCGCGGACGCCGCGAAGAGCTACGGCGCCGCGCTGGATGGGGCAGGGGATGACACGTTCATTCACGTGCGAGCGCTCGAAGGCCTCGGCTACGCGCTCGAGGGCGACAAGAAGTATCCCGACGCGATCAAGCGGTTCGAGGAGCTGTCGCGCTTCGACAACGGCGCGCACAAGATTCTCGGCGACTACCACCGCGCGCGCGTGCTCGCGATGACCGGTCAGCGCGACGAAGCCGTGAAGATCCTCGACGCCATGCTGAAGGCTTCGGCCGATAAGCCCGAGGAGAAGCCTCGCTACGCGTCGGTCACCGAGAACGCGCGCACGCTGCTGACGGAGCTCGGCGGCAAGCCCCCGGAAAAGCCGCTGGATCTATCCGCGCTGAGCGGCGCCGCCGGCGGCGACAAGAACGCGCTGACCGAGCAAGTGATGCAAGCGCTGCGCAAGCAGCTCGCTGAAAAGAAGAAGAACGCGCCGAGCTCGGGAACGAGCGCCCCGTGATGCACGCGCGTGCGGCGGTCGAGTTGGGACTCGCGCGAGCGCTCGCGGGGTTGGGCCTGCTGGGTCTGCTCCCGGGTCTGGCGTTGGCGCTCGGCTGCGGCGGAGCGCACGGTACGGCGCAATTCGCGATGCCGACGCCGCGCGCTGACTGGCGTGAGCGTGCCGCAGGGTCCTCGGTGGTCATGCGCTGGACGCGCGATCTCGGGCCTGCGTTCGGTGGTCTGTACCGACCGGTCGAGCGCTCGGCGCCAGCGCTCGACACGCAGAACGGCCGCGTCTACGTGGGCACGACCGAGCGCTTCGTGTACGCATTCAACGTCGAGGGCCGACAGCTGTATCGCTACCTGGCCGACGCCGCGGTGGAAGCCGAGCCCACGGTGGATCCGGTTCGCGGCGAGCTGTATGTGGCCTCGACGAGCGGTAAAGTCCACGCGTTGCGTGCAGCTGACGGCAGCGTACGCTGGAACATCGAGCTCGGCTCGGCCGTCTCGCGCGCCGGTGTGCTGTCGGAAGATGCGCTGTATCTGGTGACGGACGAAGACAGCGTGATCGCGTTGTCGCGCGTGGATGGCTCGACGCTGTGGCGCTACAAACGCGACCCGCGCGCGGGCTTGCAAGTCGCGGGTCACGCGGGCCTGTTGCTCGCGAACCAGCGGCTCGTGACGGGATTCACCGATGGCAGCGTCGTTGCGCTGTCTCCCAGCGACGGCCACGTGCTCTGGTCGGTCGACACGACGCTCGACTTCGCGGATCCCGTGCAAGCCGAGAAAGGCTTCGTGGACGTCGACACCACGCCCGTACAGGCAGGCGACCTGATCTACGCCGCGTCGTTCCTGGGCGGGTTCTATGCGATCGAGGCCGCCCACGGCGCCGTCCGCATGCGCAATCCCGAGCTGACCGGCGTCACGAGCATCGCAGCCAGCGAGGATGCACTGGTGCTGGGTTCCGCCAAGCAAGGCGTCGTGTGCTTGGAGCTTCCAAGTCTCGCACCGCGCTGGACGGCCAAGGTTCGCCGAGGTGTGCCCAACAACGTCGCCATCGTGAACGGCACGGTCTACGCAACGGAGACTCGCGGCGCGCTCTTGGCGTTCAAACTGGCGGACGGCAGCGAGACCGGGCGTTTGCAGACCGAATATGGCTTTACGTCGAGTCCGAGTCTTTATGACGGGCGCGGCTTCATATTCGGTAACTCGGGGATCCTGTACGCTTTCACGATTGACTGAAACGCGCGGTCGCTTTGGCTGCGAGAGCGGCTTAGGTCGGATTGCGGGTTCGCGTTCGCGAACCCGAAGACAGGCTCAGCTCGGTCACGTCACTCCGGTGAGCCGCCGAACGGCGTTGCGCTCGTGCCCGCGGCGCCGCTACCGGCGCTGCCGCTGACACCCGCGCTGCCGCCGATGCCTGCACCACCACTGACACCCGCGCTGCCGCCGATGCCTGCACCACCACTGCCACCCGCACTGCCGCCGATGCCCGCGCCGCCGCCGCTACCGCCAGTGCCGGATGCGCCGTCACATGCCGCACCGGCCTGGGTGCCGTTGAACGTCACGCGGTACGCTTCGCCGCTGTCCTTGCCGACGGTACCGCGTTGATCGTGATCCACGATGATCGTGCAAGCGCCTTCGGCGGCATGACCCGATGCGTCGACGATACGCACGCCGAGCTTGTACACGCGGCCGTCTTTCGGACCCTGACGCTCGGCACGCACGCACGCGTGTTGCGAGTCGGGACCAAAGCCGATGTCCGGTCCGAAGTGGCCATCGCCGATCGAGTCGACGGGCTCGTCGCTGCTCGCCCAGATGAACTCACCTTTCAGTTCGCCTTCACACGCGTCGACCGCGCTCACGCAGTCGCTGACAGAGATGCCGTGCAGCTTGTGATTCGGCGGCCAAAGATTCAGGGTGTGTTCGACGAGCTGCGGCGCCTGCGTATCGACGACATTCAACTGAGCGGTGCAGAGCGTCTGCGACTGGGTATCGGTCACGACGATGCTGTGCGGACCTACCGCAAACGGGCCCGCTTCCGAAACGCTCAGCTGGTGCCCAGAGCAGGCGTGCTGGGTGCTGTCTTGAACGTAGAGGGTGTCGACGCTCGTCCCACCAGCCGCGTTGCATTCCAAAGTCTTGGCGTCCGGGCAAAGCCACGCGCCCGCGGGCGCCGGCGCGGCCGCTGTAGTGCACACCGCCGTAAGAGCTTGCGCCTGAGATGGGACCAATCCGCCACCCCCGCTGCTTCCGCAGGCAGACAACGCGAGCGTCGTGGCGCAGGTGCCGAGAAACCGAGCGGAGTTGAAGAATTTGCGCTGAGTCATGCCTCTACGGTGGGCGAGCCCCGGCGGCGGGTTGAAACAAATGTTGGGGAATGACGTTCGCGACCCGCGCGGCCTCCTCGGCCACCGTACGTGAGTACGGCTCTGAGTTTACATAATATATCTTCTGCGAAGTCGAGTTGTAGGGCCAAAGTGCAAATGTCGGGTTTGTGCACGTTGCGCAAATGGATGCGCGAGGATGGCCTGTGGCAGAGCCGCCGCGAGCGGCGCAAGCAAGTGCAGCAGCCGCGTCGCCGCCGTGCGTGTGTCGGCGAGTTGGTGCAGATCGACGGCTCCGACCACGAATGGTTCGAGCAGCGCGG
>JADGRF010000123.1 GCA_017881055.1 Sandaracinaceae bacterium | reverse complement strand
TTACTCCCGCTCGCCGGTACGCCCGCATCCTGGGTGTTGCTCGTAGCCTGTGCACCCGCGCTCGAAAAACTGCCTGCTCGCCCGGCTCCTGCGCTACCGCCGACCCCATTGCGTCCGCCGCCCGTCGCCTTGCAGGCCGCCCCGAAGCAGACGGAAACGCTCAGCAGCACCAGCGATCGGAAGAAGAGCTTCATGGGCGCACTCCGAACGTAGGGTCGAGGGGCGGTCTTGATTGACTGACTCTTTTGGTCTTGTGGAACCGCCGGGTCCGCAAGTGGTCTATATATCAACTAGATTGATATTGGATGGAACGCAATGTTCCCAGACGGGACCCTCGGCTGTTCGAGCCTCAGTCTATGTCGGGCAACACGCGGATCACGATCGCCAACATGCTGAGCGCCAACACATTCCAGTACTTCACGCAGGCCTACGCGAACAACATGATCGCGTCCATGGCACCGCTCGCGTTCTCGACCGCGACCTCGTCACCGGTCTGCCCAGCGCTGGCGCTCGAGACCAACACCCCGCCGACCTTGGACGTCACGTCCGGCGGCATCGCGGGCGCTCGCGGCGCCCACCAGGTCGCGCAGCAGGCGGCCCCGCGACGTCCTTCGGCAGATTACCACGGCGTCGCGGGGCCGCGAGCTCGGCGCCGTCCCTGGAATGACGCGGGGCCGTCGTCAGCTGCACTGGTTGGGCGGCGCTTTCTATGCTAGCATTCTGCTAGCATGGCGAAAACAGCCGCAACCCTCACCATCCGGAACGTTCCGCTCCGGGTCGTCCGCAGCCTCAAATCCATTGCGAAGAGTCGTCACCGTTCGATGGAACAGGAAGTACGCGATCTTCTCGAGGAATACGTCGGAGAACGTTCTGCCGTAGTGAGGCAAATCGAGGCCTCGTGGGAGTTGCAGTCTCGGCGGCCCTCGGCCACCGAGATCGAAAAGTGGATCGCGGCGGGTAAGGCGTGAAGGCCGTCGTCGACACGAACGTGATCGCATACTTTCTGTTGGGAACGCCGAAATTCGTAACGGAAGCACGGGCGTTCTGGAATACGGCCGCCGAACTGATCGCCCCCTCCATCTGGGAGGCGGAGATCGCCAACGTCATTTGGATGGCAGCGCGCTCGTCCGTGATCACGAAGGATGACGCGACCGCGAAGTTGGCTCTCGCGGGTCGTCTTGGAATTCACTCCGTCAACAACCGAACGCTGTGGCACGGCGCCCTTACGCGAGCACTCACGTCGGGTGTTGCCGTGTACGACACGCTGTATGTGGAGCTCGCCGACCGCGAGGGTGTCCCCATGGTGACCTTCGACGAGAAGGTTTTGAAGACCTACCCGGCGATCGCGAAACGACCACGCGATCTGGAGTAGTCCATCGAGGTGGCGCGGCCGCGGCCCCGCGACGCCAAGACCGACAAGCGCGACGCCAGGAGCCTCGCGATCGCGTCGTTTCCGCCTGGGGGACGAACTGCTACACATTCACATCCGCAGCCACGAGGCAAGGGCCCGAGGTCCCTTTCATCCCGCCTATCAGCCTTGGCACTGCGACTTGGGGGCGCCCCCTTTCCGGTTGACGCGCCTGCGGTGCGCGGCTACACGACCCACGGCAGGCGGCTCGTGAAACACCGTGCGGCTCGGCACGGAAGAAGCGGCTCGCAGACGCGTTAAGCCTCGGCGCGAATACTTCGGGCCGCTGAAGGTCCCGCGGCTAAGCCAACATCTCTCCTGATCGCGCTGGATCGCCTCACGGTCCCAAGCGCTCGGGAGGTGCCCCGGATTCCGTCATGTCGATCGCAGAGCTGGAGTCCCGCAGGCCACCCCCGAGTCATCCGGCGTATCGTATGCCGCTGACGGCGGCAGCGCTGACGGCGGCGGCGTTCTTCGTCCTCTGCCTCGTCGTGCTCCACCCGGGGTACGAGACCGACGACGACATCAGCATGATCAGCCTGGCGTCCGGCTACGTGGGCGGCACGAGGCTGCCATTCTTGATCTACAGCAACGTTCTCTGGGGCCTTTTGCTCGATACGCTGTACGGCTTGCCTGGTCGTACCAACTGGGGCGTGGTCGCGCTTCTCGTCACGAACTTCGTCGCCACCACCGGCCTCCTTTATTTGATCTTCAGTCGTCCGCTGCGCGCCTCGGCGACGCTGTTCGGCGTCCTCGTCGTGCTCTTGGTCGATGCGCACTTCATCCTGAACATCACCTTCACGACGTCAGCTGCGTACGCGTGCATCGCGGGCTTTTGTTTGCAGCTTCAGGGCGCGCACGGGCGCACGGGGGGCAACCTCGGGCTCGTCTGTGTCGGGGTGCTGCTCGTGCTGCTCGGCGGCCTGATCCGCTTCGAGTCCATGCTGCTCTCGCTGGCCCTTCTGCTGCCGCCGCTGATCCTCTGCGCGCGCACCTTTCAGCCGAAACGCTTGTTCGTGCTGTTGGCTGTCACGACGGGCCTCGTGGCCTGTGCCGCGCTGGCGGATCGGATGTATGTACGCGCGTCGCCGGAGTGGTCCGCGTTCTACCGTTACGACCAAGCCCGCTCGCTCTTGCACGACACGCCGCGCCTTGCGAACAGTCGTGCGCTCGCCAAGCAGGTCGGTTGGACTAAGAACGACCTGGAGAACTTTCGCTACTGGTTCTTTCCCGACGCGCAGGTCTATTCGCTCGCGCATCTCGAGACGCTGGATGCGCTCGTGTCGGACAAGCGCCGTGGCCAGCAGGGCTCGGAGCTGATCTTCCTGCGCAGCCTTCGCAGCCCGAACGCCGCGCCCTACCTCGTGTTGCTCGCGGCGATCGGCCTCTGCGCTTGGCTACGGGCGCGCCGGAAGCGCAACTACCTGCCGTTTGCGGCGTTGCCGTTCAGCTTCGTCGCGCTCGCGCTGTTTCTCGCGTGGTCCATGAAGCTGCCCGACCGCGTCATGCTGTCGTTTCTAGCAGCGCTCGCGCTCTACAGCTTGGCGGTGTTCGATTGGCTGTCGCTGCTCGAGCCCGCGCTCGGTGATGCACCCGTGGTCAAACGCTTCTCGCGCGCCGTGAGAGCGTCTGCCGTCGCGCTCGTGGCCGTCGCGCTCGTGCTCGTCGCGGTTCAATCGAGCAGGGCCAACGCCACGTTCAGTGCCAAGCGCGCCGCCTACGCTGGCATTTTGGCCGATCTCGACAAGCTGCAGGCCGACGGCACGCTGCCCAAAGACGCGCTGATCGTGTCAGCAGGACACGGCATTCCGCTCGAGTGGTCCGATCCACTCGTCCTCGATCTTCCGCGCGTCCACTATCTGCCGATGGGCTGGCTCACGTTCTCGCCGGCGTACGAATCGGTGCTGAAAGAGTTCGGCGTTGCAGCGTTGCCCGATTCGCTGGTCCGATCGAAGCACCTGTACCTCCTGACTCAAGCCAGCTTGATGCGAGGAGTCCAAGAGTTCATCCGTCAGCACGACGCCACGATCGCCACGACCCACACGATCTACAAGATGCCTCCGCTGCCGGGCGACATGGTCTACCGGCAGATGGTGCTGTACTCGGTCGACTAGACAGCGCACTCGGCGCGGCCTGCACCCGGTGCTTTCGTCAGCTGGAAACGGTGCCCCGCAGGCGGCGCTTTCGACGCGAGCTGGGCAGGCAACGTGGCTTCGTCGACTTGCACGGTTTGGCGTTCGTACTCGGCGAGCGCACGGATAATGGACCGGGGTGAGGATGGCCATCTGCCAGATGGCATGACAGGCTGTTGCGGAAGGGGCTTCCGTACGAAGGCCTCGTATCAGTGACCGGCAAGCTCGACATCTCGGTCGAGGTCGCGTCGGTGGCCCTGCAACTTGCCCGCCGGACTCTCGCCCGTCGTAAAGAAAGCAACCGTCTCGATGCCCAAGAGTCCGAGCGCATCGTGAGGCTTGCCGACATGGCCGCCCGTGCGACAACGATCCTCGGCACCGTAGACAAGGCCAAGCAGTGGCTCACGGCCGACAACCGTGCCCTTGGGGGTGCCGCTCCGATCAGCTTGCTCGATACGGGTACCCGTGCTGTTGAAGATAAGCTCGCAACGATGGACTACGACGCAAGCGATCGCCTCAAGACCGTGCGCGACGCAACGTCATTCAGTCGATGACGCACGACGCGCAGGGTCGCGTGCAGACGTCCTGTGGCCCCTGCGCAGACGCAGCGCTGCTCGCGCCGACAGAACGCGCTGCGGTCGCCTTGCCTGGCTCGACAGCCGGGATCGCCCAGGCGTCGAGCTGCCAAACGGTTTCGACGAACGCCGGCCACTCACTGAAGCAACCCCTTGTATCAGCCACGCAAGTCCGGCGGCACGCCGCAGAGGCAGGACGGATGGATGGATGGATCTCCCCACAGCCCGACGTGGCGTCGCACGAGCATTGACGCTCGGCCGCCTGCTCATGACGTCGAGACGAGCAGCGCTCAGGTGGATGGAGGCGTCACCGAAGGTGGAGAGCTCGAGCGCGACGCGAGCGCCGACGATGCGAGCGCGCCGGCTTGGTCGCGCGACGAGGCGCGTGAGCATTGTCTGTTCGCCGCAGGTGCCCTGCCGCAGCAGACAGTCGACACCACCGCTGCGCTCGGCGCACAGATTCCCATCGATCACTTCATCGTCGTGATGCAGGAGAATCACTCGTTCGATCACTACGGTCGGCGGCGGATCGTTCGACGCTCGGCGCGACGCACGGCCGCCCGTTCTTTCGCCGCATGGACGCATCTCGCCGCGTGGGCCAGGCCCTGCGCAGCGCATGTGTCAGTCCTCCGGAGGTTCGTGATGGGCCACCGAATCTTTCACCCGACCCACCGGAACAACCCGCACGGTCGCTTGTTGGAACGATGCCTGGCACTGAGCTCGGAGGCGCTTGGTCGTTCGAAACCGATGTCCTGGAACCGCTCTTCACTCGGCGTTGCCGACGGCCGCGTCCCAAACCACAGCCCGGTGGCACGTCGGGGCGTCCACGCGCTACCGTCGAGGCAGAGTGCAGCGCATCACTGCGACGTTGATCCTGATCACGTTCTGCTCGTCGGGTTGGCGCGCGCACGCAGCGGCGCAGTCTGCCGCAGCTACGCCGCAGGGCGCGGCCGGCGTCGGGTCCCGACCGGACGGCGACGACTCCGACGGCGATTCGGACGACGACGAGCGAGCCTCGACCGATTCGGACGACCCCGGTGGGCGCCGGCGGCTGCTCGCGCACGCACTGCACGGCGCTGCGCACAGCGGCGAAGACGACAACGCCATTCGTGTCGGTTATCAAGTCGAAGCGGGGGTCGCCAGCAACTCAATCTGGCGCGGCCTGCGGCTGTGGTCACCCGCGCTCAGCCCGACGCTCGTGAGCTCTGCAGCGCTCGACGTGGAGAACCTCGGGAACTTCGACCTCTCCGTCGATGTTTGGGCCGCCTGGGCGCTGCGCCGCTCGTTCACGGGAAGCCAAACTGGTGGCGCGTGGCTGGTCCCGTCACTGACCGGCACCGCCTGGCTGTCGGAGCAGCTGTACCTGGAGGTCGGCTACGCCGCGTACTTGCAACCGGGTGCGCTGCCGCTCGACTACCAACACGAGGTTTCGACGACGCTGACCTGGCAGTACCAGGCAAGCTCGGCCACCACGCTGAGAGTCTCTGCCGGGCAGAGCTCCGATCCCGTTCGGCGCCTAGGGATCTACGTGCACGGGGACTTGGGCGCAGAGCTCGTGTACGAAGCTTGGACCGCCAACGCCAGCGTGGAGCTGGGCGCCTCGCACTACCAGGGCCTCGACGCCCTGCCATGGGGACTTCAAGCGCTGATGGGCACGCTCAGTCTGCGGCGTACGCTCGCGCAACCGCTCTATGTGCAGCTGACAGGCACGCTCGCGTACTCGCACCAGGCGTGGCTCTGGCGAGAGCCGGCCAGCAACGCGGCGTTGAGCCTTGCGATCGGCGCGCAGCACTAGCGCCGGCCGCGCGCGCACGCGAGGGCCGCCCATGAGCGACGGTCTGCCAGCGTCGCAGCGCCAACCTGCCAGCAGTGCACTAGGGTCGCCCCCATCGCACACGCGGCTCGGCGCGGTGGTGCGCCCGGCCGAGCTACTGCACGAGGTCTTCGAAGCCTCGGCTGCCGCGCATCGTGAACGCGTGGCGGTCCAGTCCGAAATGGCTTGTGTCACCTACGGCGAGCTCGACGCGCGCGCCAACCGGCTGGCTCATTACCTGCGCCGTCGCGGCGTGCAACGAGGTGACCACGTCGCGCTGCTACTGCCGCGCGGCATCGACCTGTACGCGGCGATGCTCGCGATCCTGAAGGCCGGGGCGGCCTACGTGCCGCTCGATTCGCAGTGGCCCGCAGGACGCGTCGCGGCCGTGCTTGCCGACTGTCGCGCACGCGTACTCGTCACGGTCAGTGATCAGCCGGCGGACCTGCGAGTGGACGCACCGTGCGTGGCCTTGTGCCTGGACACGGAAGCCACGGAGATCCGCGGCGAACCGGACACAGGACTCGGACGAGCACTCACGGGCGTGCAGAGCACGGACCCCTGCTATGCGATCTTCACGAGCGGTTCCACCGGTCGTCCAAAAGGCGTGTCGATCTCGCACCAGAGCTGTGTGCACTTCGTCGATGCCGAGAAATCGATCTTCGACGTTCAGCCGAGCGACCGCGTCTTTCAGGGCTTCTCGATCGCGTTCGATGCGTCGGTCGAAGAAATCTGGCTCGCCTTCCGATCCGGTGCGGCGCTCGTGGTCGGCAGTGTCTCGGAGGTGCGCAACGGGCCGCAGCTGCCCGCGCTGCTGAGTCGCCGCGGCGTCACGGTGCTCTCGACCGTGCCGTCGCTGGCTTCGACGTTCCAGGACGACGTGGCGTCGCTGCGGCTGTTGATTCTCGGCGGCGAGGCTTGCCCCGCCGATCTCGCGGCGCGTTGGGCCCGAACGGGGCGGCGCATCGTCAACACCTACGGGCCCACTGAAGCCACGGTCGTCGCAACCTACGCCGAGCTTTTGCCCGGGCGCCCGGTGAGGATCGGACGCCCGCTGCCGGGCTACAGCGTGCTGATCCTCGACGACCAGCTGCGCGAGGTTCCGCAGGGTCAAGCGGGCGAGCTCTGCATCGCGGGCGTCGCGGTAGCGCTGGGCTACCTGGGCCAACCGGAGCTGACCGCGCAGAAGTTCGTACGCAATCCGTACGCGCGCGAAATCAACACACACAGACTGTATCGAACCGGAGATCTCGCGCGCCTGGACACCGACGGCGAGCTCGAATTTCTCGGTCGCGCGGACGAACAGGTGAAGCTGCGCGGCTTTCGTGTCGAGCTGGGCGAGATCGAAGCCGTGTTGCGCGAGCATCCCTGCGTGCTCACGGCCGCAGTCGCGGTGCACAGGCAGGGCGTCGTCGACACGTTGGTCGCTCACGTGACGCAACGTGAAGGACGCGCATTCGACGAGGCGAGCCTTCGCGCGCACGCGAGCCAGCGGTTGCCGTCGTACATGGTGCCGCAGGTCTTGCAGCCGATCGAGCAGCTGCCACGCCTGGTCAGTGGCAAGGTCGACAAGAAGGGCCTGCCTCCGCCGCGCCTGATCCAAGCCCAGATTGCATGCGGGCCGGGCAACGAGCGCGAACGCCGGCTGGCGCAAGGTTGGATGCGAGTGCTGCACCGCGGCGACATCGACTGCGACGCGAACGTCTTCGATCTGGGCGCGCACTCGTTGCTCGCGGCGGTCTTGGCCTCGGAGCTGCGTCGGGAGCCTGCCTTCGAGGACCTCTCGGTCTCGGACATCTACGAGTTTCCCAGCGTGCGAAAGCTAGCCGACGCGCTGGCTGCGCGCGACCGAAGTCGTCGCAGCCCAGCGGTGAGCGAGCAAGCACCTGTGGGCGCGCCCGTGACGTTGTGGCGTCGCCGGTGCTTCGTGCTGGGGCAATTCGCCGGCCTGTATCCGGTGTTCGCGTACGCGTCGCTGGAGTGGCTCGGACCCTACCTGGTGTATCGCTTCATGCTGGAGCGCCACGTGCCCACGTCGGTTGCTGTCGCCTGGGGCGTCGGCAGCTTGATTGCGCTCTACCCGATGCTCTTGCTCGTGGCCTGGGGCGCCAAGTGGTTGCTCTTGGGCCGGATTCGGCCGGGCGTGCACCGGCTGTGGAGCTTCTACCACCTGCGTTTCTGGCTCGCGATGCGCCTGCTGTCGGCTGCACCGACGCAGTATCTCGTCGGCACGCCCTGGATGTCCGTCTATTTGCGCCTGATGGGTGCCCGGATCGGACGGCGAGTCCACCTCGCGACCGACAGCTTTGCCGCGTTCGACCTGACGCAGGTCGGCGAAGACACGAGCATCGATGCAGACGTCAGGCTGCCGGGCTACGAGATCGAAGCGGGCTTCCTGCGCATCGGCACGGTCTCGGTCGGCGCACGCTGCCACGTCGGTGCACGCTCGACGCTCGCTCCGAACACCTGCATCGACGATGGCGGCTGCCTCGGCGAGCTCTCCTTGCTCACGGAGGGCGCGCACGTGGCTGCAGGCGAGCACTGGCAGGGCTCGCCTGCGGCCCGCCTGCCGCCGTCAGCGGCCCAGACCGAGCGCGCGCTCCGCGAGCCGCTGCGCAGCTCCAGACTGCGAGCTGCGCTGCACTACCCGATCTACTTGCTCCTCGCTCTAGCGGTACCAGCCTTTCACTGGCCTGCCATGTTGCCGGCGCTGCTCATCATCACGCGCGTCCACGACCACGTGAAAGGTCACCTCGGTCTGCTCTACGGCTCGCTTCTCGCGGCGCCAGCGTTCGTGGTGTCGCTCGCGCTCGCGATCGCAGCTTTCAAGTGGCTGCTACTCGGCCGCATCGAGGCGGGCGTCTACCCAATCCACGGTCACTTCTACCTGCGCAAGTGGTTCATCGATCGACTCATGGATCTGAGTCTCGATCTGCTCGGTCCCGTGTACGCCACGCTCTATCTGAACCCCTGGTACCGCCTGCTAGGCGCACGCATCGGTGCGCGTGCCGAGCTGTCGACCGCAGCCGGAGTGTCGCCTGATCTGCTCACGGTCGGCGAAGAGGCGTTCGTGGCGGACGCGGTCTCGCTCGCGGCGCCACGTCACGATCTCGGCCGCGTGACCATCCAGCCTGTGACACTCGGAGCTCGCTCGTTCGTCGGCAACTGTGCCGTGGTCGCGGGTGGCACCGAGCTCGGCGCGGAGGCGCTGATCGGCGTGCTCTCGATCGCACCGTCGGTCGCGCAAGACGCCCGCCGCGAGGATGCCTCCTGGCTAGGCTCGCCGGCGTTCCCACTACCGCGACGCGAAAGGGCCACGGGCTTCGGTCTGGAGCAAACGTACCAGCCGCCGTGGCACTCGTACGCGCTTCGACTGTTCGTCGAGTACTTCAGGATCACGCTGCCCGCGACGGGCTTCGCCTTCCTCTCGTGTGAGCTACTGGCCATCCTGGCGCGCATCGAACGCGGCTCGGGCTTGGGCCAAGTCGCCCTGCTCTACCCGCCGCTGTACTTCGCGTTCGGCATCGTGGCTGCGCTGCTGGTGGTGGCTGCGAAGTGGTCGCTGATCGGTCGCTACGAGCCTGCCGAGAAGCCCTTGTGGAGCGGCTTCGTGTGGCGCACGGAGCTCGTGACCGCGTTGCACGAGAACCTGGCGGACGGCTGGTTGCTATGGATGGTGCTCGGCACGCCCATCGTGCCCTGGTTCTTCCGCTTGCTCGGCGCACGCATCGGGTCATGGACCGTGATGGAGAGCACCTGGCTCACCGAATATGATCTCATCGAGATCGGTGACGAGGTGTGCTTGGACGCGGACTGCACGCTCCAGACACATCTGTTCGAGGACCGCGTCATGAAGATGTCGACCATCCGTCTCGAGCGCGGGGCCTCGGTCGGCGCCGACGCCGTGGTGCTGTACGACGCGCGCATCGAGGCCGGGGCGACGCTTCAAGCGCTCTCCTTGTTGATGAAGGGTGAGTCATTGCCAGCCGGGACGCGTTGGGTCGGCTGTCCGGCGCGCAGGGGCGCTGCAGTCGGCGGCCGCTAAGGCGTCTGGAAATACACTGGCCGACTAGAACAGATTCCTCAGGGTCGGCGGCATCAACTCCGCTTTGCTGCTCGCCTCGGACCCTGTCGAGTCTTCCGTGCCCGCGTGTCACGAGAGCTACTCCGCGTGGCGCGTTCCTTCATGTAGTCATCGACGGACATCCCGTGCGTAGCGGCGAGCTTCTTCGAAGTCGAGCTGTGCGGCATCACGTCGCCTTCTTCGAGGCGCCGCCTCTGGCGTTCACTCAGCCCTTCGATGTCCGTCTGTTTCAAGCCGACGCCATTTGGCGGTGTATCTGTAGATGACGCCCACGCCTCACGATGGCGGTCTCGGCCTATCCGGCAGCGCGTTGCCGCACGGCTCTGGGGTCTTGAACTGCGGGCACTGGCTGACTTCGATCTTGCGCATCGAGCTCTGGGCAATGCAGGCGATGAAGCGATCCGCTTCGTCGCAGGCTGGACACAGCAGAAACACCGAGGCGCCCAGGCGCGCGGTGCTGCTGTATTTGCAGAAGCTGCTCGCGAACACCTGCGAGTCCCAGGCGACGAGGTCGGTCTTCTCGTGCGCTCCGAAGATGGTGTTTTCGAAGAGTGTGTGGTCGGCTTGGATCGCACCGTCGAGGTAGACCTTTTCGGCCGAGGCGCCGTAGATGCGCACGGCGTCTTCGCTGCACGCGGCGATGCGCATGCTGGAGAGCACGCCGGTGATCACGGACAGCGTTCCGCACTCGCTGATTACGGTGTGCGTGGCGCTCGGGGCTTCGAGGCGCCCGTGCTCGAAGGCGAGCGTGGTGTGATCGAACGCGGCGTGGTTGGAGTCGAGCGAGCTGCTGCGCAGCGACGACATGGCGAGCGCGGCGTCGTCCAGCGTGATCTCGTCGGCGACGATGCGCGTATCGCCGATCGTCGAGGTCTTGATGGCGACTTGTCCGGTCCAGAGCTCTACGCCCGACACGCTCAGGTCGTCGCCGTCGACTCCGGTGAGCTCGAGCCGAGCGACGGTGCCGTCGCTCCGCGCATTCGAGATGCGCACGTGGTTGAACATGCGCGACTGCGTGATGCGCAGCGTGATCGGTCCGTGCAGGTCGATCGCGACGTCGTTGAGCGAGGCGCCGTCCAAGACGACTATGGTGGCGCGCTTGGCCGTGATGCTGAGGTTGGTGCGCTGCAGATCGACCGCGCCGAGCGTCACCGCGTCTGCGCGGTCGTATTTGTCGTCGACCGTGATCGCCATGGTCGTGCAGTCGAACGAACGACCGCTGGCCTCCGTGGGCGCCGTGGTAGCCGTCCAGCTCGCGATGCAGTCGCTAACCAGCGCGGGTGGCTGGCCGGGATACGTAGGCGGCTGCGGATCGGGGCACCCCTCTTGGACCAGCCCGCACGACGCGACGTCGACCGTGGTGGTATCGAGCGGTGCCAGCTGGGCGGCCAGGTCTTCGGGCGCATCGTCGGTGCAGGAGGGCGCGATGCCGCAGAAGCTGTCCTTGCTCTTCGTCCGGTCGATGTCCTTGTGGTCGACGATCGGCGCGCCTATGCCTTTGCACGCGCACAGTAAGATGACTGAGAGCAGCTGCAACGAAAGCACGTGACGGGTTTGCATCAATCGCCCTTCGTACGCAGCACGCGAAACACCACGCGGCGGTTTTGTTCGTGGGCGCTCTCGGTCTCGCCGGGCTCTACGAAAGCAGAAGCGCCCTGCGCGGCGACGCTGAGCCGCGTCTCGGCGACGCCGTGTGCGACCAGCCACGCGAGCACCGCGCGTGCGCGCCGGTCGGAGAGGGCGCGGTTGTACTCGGCCTCGCCCCGCTTGTCGGCGTAGCCGGCGATCTCGATCAGCTCGATGTCGTCGCGCTCGGCGAGCAGGTGCGCGACCTCGTGCAGCATCGCGACGCCGATCGGCTCTAGCGCATCCGAATCGAACTCGAACAGTACGGGGGCGAGCAGCTCGATCTGGTGCTTCTCCACGGGTACGGCTTTGTCGATCAGCTCGAGCAGGTCCGGCGATGGGTCGCTCGAGGCCGGTGTCTCGTCTGGCGGCTCGTCTGGCGGCGCCGGGTCGGGCTTCGGCTCGCGGATCGGTGCGCGCATGGTGGCAGCTGACGGACGCAGCTTCTCCACGTGCTGGGGCTCGTGGTTCGCGCGGTACGAGAGACTAAGGCCCACGAACAAGTATCCGGCGTCTGTGGAGTCGCCGGGCGCGTTTGTCTGGAATACGCGGCCATGACCCACGAGCGGTCCGAGCGCGAAGCTGGGCCCGAGCGCGAAGTCGACGCCCACGGCGACTTGCATGAACGGACGCGCGAGCTTGCCGGTGAAGCCCGCGCCTATATCCAGCATCACCAGCGGCGTGACCTCGAGGCCCGGCAGGTGAGCGAGCAGGCCCGTGATCGGCGCCAAGAGGCCGCCGGCCGCGCGACTCGACGACAGGAACCCACCCCCCGTCGTGCCCAAGCGCGCATCGAGCCACGGCAAGAGCGCGTAGCCGAGCTGCAGCGCGCCGACCACGCCTTCTTGGTCGAAGTGCAGGTAGCCGGTTTGGTCACTGCTCGTCATGGTCGCGAGCCCGAGCTGTGCGCGCAGTGAAAACGACGACCGTTGCTGCGCGTGGGCTGCGCTCGGACTTGCCGCCGCCAGCGGCAGCGCCAGCGCCAAGCACACGCAGCACGCGCGGGCGCACAGCTGGACCGGCTTCGGCAGCGCACGGCCCAGGCTATTTTCCAGCGGCTTTCTCCACAAATCGACGGGCCGGCCGTGGTTACGTGACAGAGCGACCACGCGGCTTACCCTTTGCGTGAGTCGCTCGGCCGGCGCCGGAATTCCAGGTTGTCCGCAACCGGTGACTGCGCCTTTCAGTTCCCCGAGGCTCAGTCCACTCGCTCGAGCACGGCCGCCGCACCCAGGCCGCCCGCGGCGCAGATGCCGAGTAGGGCGCTGCGCTTGCCGGTGCGGTGCAGCTCGTTGGCCATGGTCGTCACCATGCGTGCGCCAGTGGCCGCGAACGGATGGCCGATCGCGATCGAGCCGCCGTAGATGTTGAGCTTGTCCGGATCCACCTCGCCCGTGGCTTGGTCGCGACCGAGGCGCTCGCGTGCGAAGGCTTGGCTGCCCATCATCTTGAGCACGCTCAGCACCTGCGCCGCGAACGCTTCGTGCATGTCGACCAGATCGATGTCCTGCAGCGTGAGGCCGGCCCGGTCCAGCGCCTTGGGCACCGCGATCGCGGGGCCGATCAGCAGCTGGTCCGCCGGATCGACGCCGACGTACGACCACGAGCTGACAGTGGCGAGCGGCTCATAGCCGAGTGCACGCGCCTTTTCTTCGCTCATCATCACGATCGCCGCGGCCCCGTCGGTCAGCGGGCTGGAGTTTCCAGCTGTCACGGTACCGGTCTTCGAGAACACGGGGCGCAGCTTGGCCAGCTTCTCGGCACTGGTGTCGGCGCGCACGAGGGAGTCGCTGTGCACCAGGCCCTTGGGCGTCTCGACCTTGGTGATTTCGTCGTCGAAGCGACCCGAGGCGATCGCTCTTGCCGCGCGTTGGTGCGAGCGCAAGGCGAGCTGATCCTGTGCTTCGCGCGAGATCTCGTTGCGCTGAGCCATGCGCTCGGCGGACTCGCCCATCACTTCGCCGGTAGTGCGCTCGGCGACGCGCGGCTGACGCGGCAGCACCTCGGAGAGCGGCATGAGCTGCGCGAGCGCGCCCAGGATGTCTGCCGCGGTGGCTTTGCCGCCGAGCGCGAGCGGCGCGAGCGTGCGCGTGACCTTGTTGGGAAACGCGATCGGCGCGTTGCTGGTGGAGTCGGAGCCGCCTGCGATCAGCACGTCGGCATCGCCGCGCTCGATGGCGGAAGCGGCGTCGGTGATCGCTTGCAAGCCCGAGGCACACGCGCGCGTCACGGTGTGACCCTCGACCGATGCGGGCAAGCCGAGATCGAGCACGATCTCGCGCCCGATGTTGACCGATAGCGGCGGCAGCACGACGCCGCCCCAGATGATGCCGTCGATCTCGGTGCGCGGCAGGTCGAGCTTGCGGAGAAGCCCCCCGACAGCTGCCACGCCGAGCGCGATCGTGTCGAGCTCCATCAACTCCGTGAAGGCCTTGGCAAACGGCGTACGCAGCCCGCCCACGATCACCGCTCTACGATTCTTGGGTGTGTTCTTCGCCATGCGATTTCTCCGAGTAGCTAGCTGCGGGTTTCAAGCTCCGATCAAGGCACCACCACAGACGCGCAACACCTGACCCGTGACGCCGGCCGAGCCGGGCAGCGCCATGAACGTGATCGCGCGCGCCACGTCTTCCGGCAGGCCGCCCTGGCCGAGCGCAGACAGGCGCCGACCGGCTTCGCGAATCATCATCGGGACCGCCGCCGTCATGCGCGTCTCGATGAAGCCTGGTGCGATGGCGTTTACGGTGATGCCGCGCGCCTTGGTTTGCTTCGCGAGGTAGCGTGTGAAGCCGATCACGCCTGACTTCGAGGCCGCGTAGTTCGTCTGGCCCATGTTGCCTGCGATGCCGGCGATCGACGACAGGCTCACGACGCGGCCGTTGTCGCGCAGCGCGCCCGTCTGCAGCAGCGTCTCGGTGATGTGCAGGATGGCCGCGAGGTTGATGTTGATCGTCTGATCCCAGCCGCTCTCTTGCATGCGCGCGAGCGTGCGGTCGCGCGTGACACCGGCGTTGTGCACCACGATGTCGACGCCACCGTGCAAGCGCTTGAGCTCCAGCGCGATCTGCACGCCCGCTTCGGGATCGCTGACATCCGCCGTCAGCGGGGTCCCGCCGATCTCGCGGGCTACGTGCGAGAGCGGCTCGTCGTCTTCCGGACGATCCAAGCACACCACATGCGCGCCTTCGCTCGCCAGCATGCGTGCAGTCGCTTCACCGATGCCGCGCGCCGCGCCCGTCACGAGCACGACCTTCTGCGCGAGCGGCTTCTCCCAGGGATCCCGGTTGTCCCAGGAGGCCTCCGCGCTCACGCGCAGCGGCTGTGCCGTAACGAACGCAGACGCTGACGACAGCAGGAACCTGAGCACGGCCTCGACGCGCATCTCGGCGCCGGGCTCGACCAGCACGAGGTTGGCCGTGGCGCCCTTGCCGCCGATCTCCTTGGCGAGCGAGCGCGTGAAGCCGTCGAGCGCGCCCTCGGTGGCAGCTTGCGCGAGCGTGGTCGCCGTGTCGCTCGGTCGACCAAGCAAGACGACGCGGCCGCCGCGCGCGAGGCTGCGCACGTGGTCGTGGAAGAACGTGTAGAGCAGCCTGAGGTCCGCGGGCCTCGCCAGCGCGGTGGCGTCGAGGATCAGCGCGTGCACCTTGTCAGTTGACTCGGAATCCGCGGCTGTGAGTGGCCGAACCACGCGCCCGTAGGCCTCGGCTTTGCTGCCGATGGTCGCAGCCAGCGCAGCCGTGGCCGTGAGCGTCGTGGCACCTGCACGCGGCAAGAGGTTCGCGAGCGCGGCGCCCAGGGCGCCTTCGCCTGCGACACGCACGGTCTTGCCTTCGAGGAAGCGCTCCACGCTCGGGCCCTTAGGGCGAGGCAGCGCCTCGGGCATCGGCATGGGTAGGCCGGCGCTCGCTACGAGCTTGCGCACGAACGGACGTTTGCCGAGCTCCAAGAGCAGATCGGTCACAGGGCGCCTCCTTTTGTGTCGAAGCGTCCGGTCATGTAGGCCGGTCCGCCGAGTGCGTCACCCACGAAGACTTCGTTGCCACGCACGAAGTAGCCGACTTCATGCGGCAACACGAGCGGACGCGTGAACTTCACGTCGAGCGTTGTCAGCTGCTGCGCGTCACCGCCGAACACGCCGCGGTTCAGGGCCTCGGCGCCGCGGGCAAGCGTGCCGAAGCCGTGCAGGATCACGTTGCGAAAGCCCGCCGCTTTGGCGGCGGCCGTCAGCCAGTGGATCGGGTTGAAGTCGCCGGTGAGCTTGGCGAACGACAGGCCCGCATCGTGACGGAGGCGCGTAAAGCCGATCTCTTTGGCATCGAGCGGAACGCGCGCCTTCTCGGCGGGCTTTCTGGCTGTGTCGCCGCTGCGAAGAGCCGCAGGCTGCTTCGCGGGTATGTGACCGGACAGTGGGACGATCGCGTAGATGTCGACTACCAGCGCTTCGGGTGCGCTGGCCGTGCTGGTCACGACGTGCTGCGTGAGCACCGCGCGCCGGCCGTCGTCGTCGATGCTCGTGAGCTGAGCCGAGACTTCGAGCGCCTCGCCGCGCGGGATCGGCCGGTTGATTTGCATGCGGCAGCCGCCGTTGAGCACGCGCGTGATCGGGTAGGGCACGTGGCTCAGCGTGTCAGCTGCAACAGGCATGACCCAGTGCGGGAAGAAGTGCGGCGGTACCGTGCCCTTGTAGGCGCGCGGGTCGCCGCCGACGTGCGCGATGTACGCGTCGAGCAGCTCGGGCGACGGCGCGTGCAGGGTGCGGGTGATCAGCGCCGAAGGCACGCTCGCAGGGTTGGCGGCGGGCCTGCCGAGCTGTTTCTCGAGCTGCTGGGAGATGGCACGCGCCGCGGTCTTCCCGAGCGCCGCGAGCATCGGGCCTTGGTGCAACACGTAGCGCGACGAGACTGACATGAGCACCCCATTTCGACCCGCTCTACCGGATGGTCGCGCGTGGACTACCATATGGTAGACTCAATTTCAACGGCCGACGTCGCCGGGAGAACGCGGAAGAATCAACAAACCACGTGTTTATGGCGATCTTAGGCCTGGAAGCGCGACGCGCCCTTGCAGCCGTCTCTACCAACTGGTAGGCGTGGCTGCGTGGACAACTCGGAGCAGATCCGTGCTGCGGCGACCAAGCTCTTCGCCTCGCACGGCTACGAGGGCGTCTCTCTTCAGGCAATTGCCGACGAAGTCGGCGTTGCCAAGCAGACGCTGCTCTATCACTACACCTCGAAAGAGGCGCTGCGCCGCGCCGTGATCGACCAGGTGTTCGAGCACTGGCGCAGCACGCTGCCGCAGATCCTGCAGGCGGTGACCAGCGGCACGGATCGCTTCTCCGCGCTCACCGAGGAGCTGATTCGGTTCTTCAACGCCGATCGCGACCGTGCGCGCCTTTTGTCCCGAGAGCTGCTCGACAACCCCGAGAGCACGCGGCGCTTGATGGGCGACAACCTGCGTCCGTGGCTGTTGCTCGTCGCGCAGTACATTCGCGAAGGCCAGATGCTCGGCTTGATCCACGCCGACGTGGATCCCGAGTCGTACGTATTGCACGTGATCGTGCTCGTGGTTTCGAACGTGGCAGTACTTTCAGCCGTGCCCATGGCATTGGCCGACAGCGCCGCCGCGCGGGCCGATGTGGAACGAAGACATCTCGCGGAGCTCGTGCGCTTGACGCGCACGGCCCTGTTCACGCAGTAGCATTCGTGCTCGTTTAGGAGAGGATACGCACATGAGCAAAAATCCAATGGCTGCGTCGCTGTCGATGCTCAATCGCTTCTCCGGGTCGCCGCTGGTTCAGAAGCTCGGCATCTACAAGTCCGCGCAGAAGGTGGCGCACGTCGCCGTGCGTGAAGGCTTTCGCGCCGGCGCGATGGTCGCGCGTCAGTGGAACCAGGCGCAGAAGCTGATCCGCCCCGAGCGCCTGGCGACCGCGAAGAATCCGACGGATCTGTTCGACCTGAACGTGACTGAAGAGCAGCAGATGATCCGCGACACGGCGCAGCGCTTCGCGCGCGAGGTGCTGCGGCCCGCGGCGTACGCTGCAGACGCGGCATGTGCTGTGCCGGAAGGTTTCGAAGCGCAGCTCGCGGAGCTTGGTTTGGCATCGTTTGCCGTGCCCGAAGCGCTGGGCGGTGCAGCTAACGAGGCGTCGGTCGTGACCGGTGCGCTGGTCGCGGAAGATCTCGCGCACGGCGACGTGGGCCTCGCGCTCGCGGCGCTCGCACCGATCGGTGTAGCGAACGCGCTCGTGCGCTGGGGCTCCGCGGATCAGCAAGCCAAGTATCTGCCCGCGTTCGCCGAAGGCACGCCGCCACGCGCTGCCATCGCCATCGCCGAGCCGCGACCGCTGTTCGATCCGAACGAGCTGCGTACGCGCGCCACGATGGACGGCGACGGCTTTCTCCTGAAGGGCGAGAAGTCGCTCGTGCCGCTGGCCGAGAGCGCAGACTTGCTGCTGATCGCAGCGAGCCTGGTTGGCAAAGGTCCGCGCATCTTCATCGTCGAGCGTGGCACGCCGGGCGTGAAGGTGTCGGCGGATCCCGCGCTCGGTGCGCGCGCTGCCGGCCTCGGCCGCATCGTGCTGGAGGACGTGCGCTTGCCGAGCCACGCTATCCTCGGCGAAGGCGTCGACGTGTGTGACTTCACGGAGCTCGTCGATCTTTCGCGCATCGGGTTGTGTGCGCTGGCGGTTGGCGCGGCCCAGGGCGTGCTCGACTACACCATTCAATACTGCAACGACCGTAAGGCGTTCGGTGAGCCGATCAGCAACCGCCAAGCCGTGGCGTTCATGATCGCCAACATCGGGATCGAGCTCGAGTCGATGCGCCTGCTCACGCAGCGCGCCGCCAGCCGCGCCGAGCAAGGCCTGCCCTTCCATCGCGAGGCGTACTTGGCGCGCGTGCTGTGCATGGAAAAGGGCATGGAGATCGGCACCAACGGTGTGCAGCTGCTCGGCGGTCACGGCTTCATCAAGGAGCACCCGGTCGAGCGCTGGTATCGCGACCTGATGGCCCTGTCGGTGATGGAGGGCGGCCTGCTTCTGTAACGGAAGAGCCGAGGAGAAGATCATGAATCTCGAGATCCCCAAGAAGCTGAAACCCCTCGTCGACCAGGCTCACGTCGTGGCGACGGAAATCTTTCGTCCCATCTCGCGCAAGTACGACTGCGCGGAGCACGAGTACCCCTTCGAGCTCGACATGCTCGCGTCCGTGATGGACGGCATGAATGAAGGCGATGCCGGTGGCGGCGCGGGCGCCGGTAAGCTGCGTCAAGAGAAGAAGAGTGGCGAGAAGTCCGGCGTGCGTAACGGCACCAACATGGCGACGGTGCTCGGTCTGACCGAGCTGTGCTGGGGCGACGTAGGCCTCGCGCTCACGATTCCTCGCCAGGGCCTGGGCAACGCTGCCATCGCCGCGGTCGCCAACGAAGAGCAGCTGAAACGCTTCAAGGGCTGCTGGGCCTCGATGGCGATCAGCGAGCCGGGCGCGGGCTCCGACTCGGCCGCGATTCGCACCACGGCGATCAAGGACGGCGATCACTACGTACTGAACGGCGAGAAGATCTTCATCACCGCCGGTGGTCGCTCCGACGTCGTGGTGGTTTGGGCCACGCTCGATCCTTCGGCCGGCCGCGCTGCGATCAAGAGCTTCGCGGTGCAGAAGGGTACGCCCGGCATGCAGCTCGTGCGCCTCGATCACAAGCTCGGTATTCGTGCCTCGGATACCGCGACGATCACCTTCACCGACTGCCGCGTGCCGAAGGAGAACCTGCTGGGCAACCCCGAGATCGACGTCAAGGCCGGCTTCGGCGGTGTCATGCAGACGTTCGACAACACGCGCCCGGTCGTGGCCGCGATGGCGCTCGGTGTCGGTCGCGCGTCGCTCGAGCGCACCAAGGAGCTGCTGAAGGAGCGCGGCATCCTCGGTGGGTACGAGCGCACGCTGTTCGGCTCGACGTCGGCCGAGGCCGAGCTGTACCGCATGGAAGCCGATCTCGAAGCTGCGCGCCTCTTGACGATCAAAGCCGCTTGGATGGCCGACAACGGCATCCCAAATTCCAAAGAAGCTTCCATGGCCAAGGCCAAAGCGGGCCGTGCCGCCAACCACATCACGCTGCGTTGCTTGCAGCTGTGCGCATCCGTCGGCGCCACGGAGACCGAGCTGCTCGAGAAGTGGGCACGCGACTCGAAGATGCTCGACATCTTCGAAGGCACCCAGCAGATTCAGCTGCTGATCATCGCGCGGCGCTTGCTCGGCAAGAGCTCGGCCGAGCTGCGCTGAGCGCGAGGCTGAGCAAGAAGCCGAGCAAAGAAGCCGAGCAAGACTATGGAGCACGAGCGCATTCACTGCACGACCGACGGAACGCGCATCGCGTACCGCGTCGTGGGTCAGCGCGCTGGAACCCGAGAGGCGCCCGCGCTCGTGCTCACGAACGGGCTCACCACCAGCACGCTGTTCTGGAAGCACGTACTGCCGATGTGGACCCCACGCCACACCGTGCTGATGTGGGACCTGCCGGGCCATGGTCTGTCTGGTCCCGCTGTGACCGACGTCGGCGCCACGGTCGATGCGCAAGCGCGCTGCGTCGCGCAGCTGATGGCGGCAGTCGGGATCGAGCATGCCGTGCAGGTGGGCTGGTCGACGGGCTGCCAGGTGGTGCTCGAAACGTACCGGTTGTTCCCCCAGCGCTGCGATGCGCTGGCGCTGATCTTGGGTGCGGCCGGGCATGTGCTCGAGACCACACGGCTGCCGGTGCCGGGCAGCCTCATCTACGCTGCCGCCAACTTCGCGCCGAAGCCCGTGTTCAAAGGTGTGTTCCACCTGCTCAGTCAGGCGACGCGCGCGCCACTCGGCCCGCTGCTCGGACGCACGCTTGGCTTGGTCGGCCCCGACGCCGCCGCCGAAGACGTGCGCGCCATGCTCATGCACATTCCGACCGTGCATCCCGCAACGCTGCAAACGCTCTTGTGCTCGCTTGCCGAGCACGACGCGAGCGACGTGCTGGCGTCGGCGACCTTGCCGCTCTTGATCGTGGCCGGCGAGCAGGATCCGTTCGCGCCGGCCGAGCTGGTGGGTGCCATGCTGCACGGCATCGCACCGGAGAGTGAGCTGTTGCATCTTCCGCAGGGCACGCACACCGCGCTGCTCGATCACGCGCGCCTGATCGGCGAAGCCGTGGAGCGACTAGCGGCGCGCGTGCCGCTCGGGCGTTAGCGCGCGCGTCAGCCGAGCTGCTTTTCGGGATCGACGATCAGCAACCGCAGGCGACCGGTGGCCACCAGCTTGTCGCCTTCGAGGACCTCCGCTTGCCACACTTGTGTCGTGCGACCGCGCGTGAGCGGGACGGCTCGGCAGCGCAGCTTCGTGCCTTCACGCACCGCGCGAATGAAGCTGGTGGTGTTCTCGAGCCCGACCGCGCCCGCCTTTGGATTGCGCGCCGCAGCCGAGATCGCAGCGCCGATCGAGCACACGGTCTCGATCACGCCGCAGTGCACACCACCGTGCACGATTCCGTACGGCTGCAAGTGCTCGGTGCGCACCGTCCACTCGACTTCGACTTCATCGGCCGACGCCTTCGTGAACGTGAAGCCCATGGCCTTGACCCAGCCCGTGGAACCTTGATTGAGCAACGCGGCAACGTTTGGGTCTTCCATGATCTCTCTCTCTCGGTTCGCAGACGATAGCTCAGCGCAGCTCGGCGATCGAGAGCTCGCGCAGTCGACTGCCCACGCGCAGCTGCAGCGATTCGCCGCGATAGCGACCCACGAGCGCCCGTCCGAGCGGTGCCTCCGGCGTGATCACGTCGATCACGACGCCGTCCTGCTCCACACGCCGTCCGCCGCCTGCCGGCACGAGAAAGTACCAGCGCGTCTCTGGGTCGCTGTCTGCACTCTCGCGCTCGTCCTCGTCTTCGCTCACCACGCGCACCAGCGCCGACAAGTCGATCGCGTCGTCCTTCGCGAAGTCGCGCAGGGTCGCGAACTTCACACGCTGCAGCACGCCCTCCAAGTCGACGACACGCTGCGCCTGCCCGCGCGCCAGGTAGCTGGCCTCGAGCGCGCGCGTGTCCTTGTCGTTCTCGGGCTTGGCCTCTTCGTGCGTCGCACCTTGGCGCGTACGGTTCGCCGACTCGGTCGCGCGTGCGATCTCGTCCTCGAGCTGCGCCACGAGCGCACGGATCAGCGCGGGCTTGTTCATGCGATCGCCGAAGAGCGCGTCAGTCGGCCAGGCCCACGTACATGTGCTGCACGTCGTCGTCTTCGTCGATCGCCGCGAGGAACGCTTCGACCTCGGCGCGCGCATCGCCTTCGAGCTTCACCGGGTTCTTCGCGATGTACACGAGCGCCTGCGAGCTCACGGCCCAGCCGCGCGCCGCGAGCGCACGGCCCACGGTATCGAGGTCTGTTGGCTCGGTCAGAAAGCGCGTCTGGCCATCGTCCGCGGGCTCGAGATCCTGCGCGCCGGCTTCGATCGCGGCTTCCTCGGGATCGACCGCGCCTGCGGGTGGCGTAGCTTCGATCGCCCCGCGCCGCAGGAAGTCCCACGACACGCTGCCGCTCGAGCCCAGCTGCCCCTTGCGAAACAGCACCCGCATGTTCGGCGCCGTGCGGTTCTTGTTGTCGGTCAGGCACTCGACGATCACCGGCACCTGATGCGGCGCGAAGCCTTCGTACATGATCGTCTCGAACTGCACCTGCTCGTCCAGCAGGCCCGCGCCCTTCTTGATTGCGCGCTCCAGCGTGTCCTTGGTCATCGAGGCCTTCTTGGCTTGCTCGATGGCCAGGCGCAGTCGCGGGTTGAAGCCCGGATCGGCGCCGGCTTTCGCCGCGACCATGATCTCTTTGGCCAGCTTGGTGAAGAGCCGACCCTTAGCCGCCGCGCCTTGCTCGCGACCTTTCTGCTTCCACTGTGCGCCCATGGCGCCCTTATACGGCTTGACCTCGGGCCGCTCAAGCTCTCCGCGCCGCTATCCACAAGCAGCCCCAGCTTGCCAGCCACCGACACCTGTTCGTCGACGTGCCCGAGCAGCTCAGCGCAGCACATCCCACACGCGCGTCCAGCCGTCCTGAACCTCGCGCAACAGCCTCCGCAACCCCGCGCGCAGGTCGTCGGCCGGACGATGCAGGTCGCGTTCAAGTTGCTGCACTGGGCCTCTCACCTTTTGCAAGCGCCACTCGAGGTGCTCGAGCTCGAGCGTCGCGTGGTGCGTGAGATCCTCGAACGTGTCGATCAGCTCGTTCGTGATGGCGCGAAACAGCTCGGTATGTCGATGAATGCGTGCGGTCTTCATGGCGTGTCTCTCTGGCTCATTGGGTTGTCTGCATCAGGCGTTGGTCTGGAACACGGCCGCGCCGAGCACCGGCATCACGTGCTCCGCGAAGGCGATGTCGGGCTCGTAGTGCGTGAACAGGCCCGCGAGCGTGCCGAACACGCGCGCGATCATCACGAACTCGGGCGGGAGGGTCACCACCGGGTCACTCTCGAGCGCGCGCAGCAGCTGACCGCCCTGCGCCAGGATGGCAGCGCGGTCCGGCCACGCGAACGAGCCACTCGTCATGGCCTTTTGAAATGCGTGCAAGATCGCCGTGGCGAAGGCGTGCAGCGTGTCTGGTTTCCCGCTCTGCGTGCGAAAGCCCAGCGCGTCGAACAGCTCGCCCGTGCGCGCGCGATCGCTCATCAGGAACGCGCGCACCAAGTCCACGTAGCGCTCGCGCACCTCGGGCAGCAGCGTCTTGCTGCAGCCGAAGTCGAGAATGGCCAGCTTGCCGTCGCTCGTCACCAGCAGGTTGCCCGGATGCGGATCGGCCTGGAACGCGCCATGGATCAGCACCTGCGTCAGATACGCGGACAGCAGGCGCCCAAGCACGGACGACAGCTCCGCTTGCGCGCTGCCATCACCGGCTACGGCGCGCGCCTTCAGCTCGTCGAGCACAGTCGTGATCTTGCGGCCCTCGATGAAGCGCGTGGTCAGGATGCGCGGGCTCGACAGCTGCGCGTACGGCATCGGCACCAGGATGTGCTCCTCGTTCGCGAGCAGCGTGCCCACCGTCTCGGTCATGTGCGCTTCCTCGGCGTAGTCCAGCTCGTACAGCAGCGCGCCTCGCACCTCGCTCACGATCGTGTCGTAGTCGAGCTCGGGCAACGACGAGCGGATCGCGTCGAGGAAGATCTCCAAGGACTGCATGTCGAGCTTCACGAGCTCGCCAATGCCCGGGCGCTGGACCTTCACAGCGACCGCGTCGCCGGTCAGCGTGACCGCGCGATGCACCTGACCGATGCTGGCCGCCGCCAGCGGCGCTTCCTCGAAGCTCGCGAACAAGTCTTCCAGCTTGCCTCCCAGCTCGCTCTCGACCACACGCTTGACGATCTCGAAGGGCAGGGCGGGCGCCGCATCCTGCAGCCCCGAGAGCTCGCTCACCCAGGCCTTGGGCATGATGTCGGGCCGCGCCGAGAGCAGCTGACCGATCTTCAGGAACGCACCGCCGTGCTTGGTACTCGCGCGGTAGAAGCGCTGCGCATTGTTGGTGTGCAGCTGCTCGAGAAGTGCCTGGGCGCGCTGCTCCGGCAGGAACGCCGCGCGCAACGAATACAACCGGTAGCTCGCCGCGACCTGCGCCAGCATGAAGCCGGTCTGCGTCAGCCGGACCAGGCCCCGGCTCTGGCCCGTCAGCTCGTCACCCAAGCTGCCGACTTCGCTGTGCGTCTCGCGCAGCGCGCCGGTCACTTCGTCGGCCACGCCGCGCAGCGACCACGCCGTGCGCTCGATTGCGACCAGCACGGCGTCGGCCACTTTCAACCACGTGCGCAGCTCGCGGCCGAGATCTCGCGTGACGCGCTTTTCAACGCCCCGCAGCGCGCGCGCGTGACGACGATGACGCCGCCGGCTGCGGCGGCCACTCCTGTGCAGGGTGTCTGCGGAGCTCGTGGGGCTCGTTTCGACTGGCATGTCGCTCACGCTTTCTTGTCATACGGCGAACGACGCCGTTGATGACGATGTAATACAAGCGAAGCGGTGCGTGCGCAAGCGAGTTGTAATACAAAATATGCAAGCTGCCCGGCGACGTGCTGAAATCGCGCATGAGGACGGGTACTTAGCGCCGTGCAGAAAACTCAGGTCGACGCGCCCTTCGACGCGCGCCGTCACCCGGAACGTCCTCCACGCAGGGCACACGGCGCGCGGAGCGCGCGTTCACAGGTCTGCGAGGCAGCGACTGCACAGCCAGGTCGGCGCGTCGCTCGGCGTCTGCGACACGCCGAGCTGCGCTTCGCTACCCTTGTGCATGGCCCTGCCGCAGCGCGCGCACTCGCCGTCGCGATTCATCACGACCTTGTTCCAAGCGAGGATGTGATCCAGCGATTTCAGCGATTTCGCCGCAGGTTTCGCGGGTCTCACGCTCGCGCTTGCGTTGCTGCGGGCATGGCTCGCGATGCGACTCGCGTCGCTGCGCACGCGCTCCGCCAGGCCCACCGAGTCCTGCACGATGTTGCCGACTTCAGCGACCACTCCGTCGACCAGCTCGAAGGTGTCCTCGAGCACGTTGCGGATCAGGTGCGACACGGACAAGCGGCGCTTCTTGGCCTCGTCCTTCAGCGCGCTCTCGAGGCTCTCGGGAACGCGCGTCTGGATCAGGCGATCTTTCAGATCTTTGCGGGCCCGCAGCAGTTTCTGGCGGCGATGAACTCGTGTTCGCATGTAATACAATCTAGTGCAGACGCGGCGCTTTGCCAACAGCGTCGGTTGCATGCCCGGCCTTTCGAAGGGGCTGCGATACTAGCTCGCTCGGGCGGCTCGATGCATCCGGACTTCGCAGAGAAGCCCGTGGCCCAGGCCGCCCGCGCGGCATCAGAACCCGTAGTTGAAGGTCGCACCGATCGACGGTCCGCCCGTCACGCTCGTGCGGCCTTGGTAGCCCGCACGCACGGTCAGCTCGGTGACTGGGCCGAAGCGATAGCCGATGTCGTAGAGCAGGCGCACGCCCGCGTCGTCGCCGACCGGGAAGCTCGACACTTCGACCGTTGCGCCCATCGGCACGCGTTCCTGCGCGAGAAATCCCAGGCGCAGGTGACCCGTGGTGCCGAGTGTGGTCATGCTCTCGACGCCGAGGTCGAGGTTCATCGCGCGCGGATCGCCGAGCGTGAGCGCTGCACCGCCGCCGTACTCGAAGCCGCGCTGCGAAGCGCCGAGCAACACTGCGGCGCGCAAGCGCAGCTCGTCGTTGCCCCGGAACGTGACCTCGGCGCGGCCGTAGTCGATACCGGGAGCGGTGGGCGTAACCCGTGTCGCCGCCGTGCCATCCCAGAGCGCGGCCTGCCCGCGCACGCGCACCAACGACAAGCGAATGGCTTCGATGCGTGTGAGAAAGCTGTACGAGTAGCCGGCTTCGATTCGATAGTAACGGTCGTGTACCTTGCTCTGACTCGGGCCTAGCTGTCGATCGCCGTAGTCCACGCCATCGCCCGCCAGCAGCAGCGTCGAGCGCTCGCCCCCGCGTACAGCGAGCGCTGCCAGCTCGTCTTCGAGCTCCTGCGGGCGCGTGACGCGCACGGGATGCGCTGCGCCTGCAGCTGCAAACACGGGGCGTTCGCTGCCGTCGCGCATGTGCTCCGTCACGAAGTACGAAAATCCCGGCGGTACCACGGCGGCCTCGGGGATCAGCGCTTCATAACCCGCGCCGCGGCGTTGCGCGACCACGAGCAGCTCCGCGTGTCCAGCGCGTATCACGTGCACCGAGATCTCGCCCGCAAGCTGCGGGTCTCGGACCTGGAACACGAGCGGCGCTGCACCCACGAGCACTTCGTTGAGCGGCACATGGCTGATTGCGGCCGCAGCAGTTGCAGCAGGCGCGGGCGGTTCCGCGGCCTCGGCTTCGACCACGGGCTTCTTCGCGTCCTCGGCGAACGCGTGGGTCGTCAGCAGCAACAGAAACGAGGCGATGATTGAAAGGGTTCGCATTGCGGTTCTCCTCACCAGTCGAAAGTGGCCGCCATGCCAATGCCGGGCCCCGCGTGGCGGATCGTGCGGAGCTGATAGGAAGGGCGAAGTGCGATCGACACGCGATCACTGAAGCGGTAGCCGATCTCTTGGATCAGGCGCACAGCGAGCTCGTCCGTGTTCACCGGTTGATCGGTGACCACGATCTCGGTCGACATAGGCACGCGCTGCCACGCTTGCCATGCGAGCCCGATGTACGCGCGCTGGCCGATCTCCGGCATCAGCTCGCCCGCTAGGATCAAGTGCGTTCCGTCGGCTTCACCGATCCGCGCGCGCAGCTGGAACCCTCCCGTAACGCCCGCTCGCTGCAGCTTCGGGTCGTCGGGGCGACCGAGGCCGATCGTGCCGCGCAGCGCCAGGCCGAACAGCGGATGCAGCGCCAGCTCGGCCTCGAAGAAGCCGTACGTGAAGCCAGCCGGCTGGGGGTCGAGCTTGTCGACGTCCAGCTGCTGCACCGTGCCGCCTTGGCCGCGCAGGTTGCCGTAGCCCATGCGCACGCCGTAGAGCGCGCCGCGCCGCACGCGGTACAAGAAGTCGCCCTCGGTCTGCAGGTAGTAGTCGCGACCACTCGTGCCGTCGAACGAGACGACTTCGCTCGCGAAGCGCACGCGCGTCGCACGTTCGTTCGGGACCGGCTTCGCCGCCGAGCCGCGCACGACCGCGATCTTCGGCGCTGCTTCACTGCCGATGGCAGCATGGGGCTCGCCGTGCTCGTCGATGGTCTCGATGAAGTAGGCAAAGCCCGGTGCGCGCACCAAGTCGCTCGGAATGATCACGCGTGCGTGTCCGCGCGCGTCGATCTCCATGGCGCTGCTGCTGTAGCCGCGCTGCTCGAGCGGTCGTACGTGCAAGAGCAGGCCGCGCAAGCCTTTGTCCAGGTGCACGAGCGCCGCCAGCTCGACGTCGTGACCGGCTTCCGCGCTGGTGATCGGTAGCAGCTCCACGCGCGCTTGCGACGCAGCAATTCCCGCCCCTTCCGGCGCCGGGCTTGCGCCGAAGCGCGTGCTCGTGGGGCGCGCGAGCTTCGCATCGAGGCTGCGCAGGTAGCCGATCTCGTTCAGCACGAACGCGCGGTACGGGGAATCCGGCCGCCGCTGCAGGTACGCAATGTACAGGCGCGCGCGCCGCTCGGGCGGCTGCGACAGCGATGCATACCAATACGACAGGAGCTCGCGTTCCACCGGACTGGCAGACGCGGGCGTCGACGATGCTGCTGCTACGGCCGGTGCTCCGGCACTTGGCGGCGCCGCGGCTGTGGCCACCGCAGCCTGTGCCGACGGCGTCGCCATGGTTGGCGCAGGCGTGGTCCCTGATGTGATCGCCGTAACCTCAGGCGCCTGGATTGCAGCTGACGGCGGCGGGCCGAGCTCTACTGTGTCACCCACGAGCAGCGGATGCGTCGGCGTACCGCTGACCTTCGTGACGCTCAACGAGTCGCCGGGCTGCACCACGCGCACCCGACCGATCACGAAGCGATCGCGCAGCAGCTTGTGCGTGATCGGGTGCCGCACCTCCAGCGTGCGGTAGACGGTCAGATCCTGAGCTTCTCTGACCTTCGAGCGACCGACATCGATGACGATCTCGTCGCCATCGATGTGAAGCACGGTGGCGCGCACAGAGTCTTCTGCACGCACGGGTGGAGCCGCCGCCATCAGCGGCAGACAAACGAGCCAACGAAACAGGCGAGTAGCGAGCATCGGCGGGTCCTTTCGCGTTCAGCGAAGGACCTCATTGCAGCGCTCATGCCATGATTTAGGCCGTGTGACCGAAACCTAGAAACCTAGCAATATCGGTCGAGTAGCAGAGCACGGACGGAGCCGAGGAGAGCGTGCCATGGCGGCACACTGTGTCCGCGCGACCACCGCCCGTGCCGTTCCCGCTCGTTCGGACACCGCTCAGCGCACCTTGTCCGCAGCCAGGAAGTACTTGCGTGCGTGCGCTACGACCTGACCATCGGTGGGATGGTCCGAGGTCTCGACACCGACGATCATCGATTCGAGCCCCGGCCTGTGCTTGTGCACGTACTTGATCAGCTCGAGCTTGGCGCTACCTGGACCCATGACCAGGACTTCCCGTGCGCCTTCGAGCGCTTGCAGCGCGCGGTCGAAGAAGTGGTTCAAATCCACCGGGTGGGCATGCTCCGCGGTGTGTTGCGGGTGCCGATGCACGTGAGCACCGGGTGCTTTCACGGCCTCGGCGTCGAAGCCGGTTTCGTTTACGTGAAAGATCTTGGCTTCCTTGTGGTCAATCCACAGGACGACGTGAGCGGTGGTCATTGTGCCCTCCAGGGCGAACGAAAGTTCCACCGGATACTTACGCGCGCTCGCGCCAACTGCCAATTCTCGGTCGGTCGGTCGGCCTACGGCCAGTCTTGAAAAGCCAGAGGCGCTCGCCCATGATGAAAGACATCACGATGATCAAGCCGGCCGCTGCACAACCGAAGCCGCGCATCCTCGTGGTGGAAGACGACCCCGACGTTCGCAATCTGATCGTGCGAGCGCTCAGCCTCGACTACGACGTGACCGCCGCGGAAAGCGGGACTCGCGCGCTCGAGCTCCTGACCCAGCCGCCTGCACCGGCCTTGATCATCAGCGACATCATGATGCCCGGCATGGATGGCCTGACCATGGCCAAGCGCGTGAAAGAAAGCCCGAACCTCGCGCACGTCGCGATCATCTTCCTCACCGCCAAGACCACCCCGAAGGACACGATCGCTGGCATCAACGCGGGTGCGCGCCTGTACATGACCAAGCCGTTTCGCGTTCCGGAGCTGCTCGACAAGGTGAAGAAGTTGCTGTCCCCGAGCGGTGCGGTGAAGAAGCCCACCATGAAACGCTGATTGAAACGGACGAACGTTCCAGAAGTGCTGACCGGATGATCTACCAACTTGGCGAGCGCCGCGCGTCCGTGCACGAGAGCTGCTTCGTGGCACCCTCGGCCGATCTGATCGGCTCGATCGTGCTGGAGCAGGACGCGAGCGTTTGGTTTCAAGTGGTGATGCGCGGGGACAACGACGTCATCACCATCGGCAAAGGCAGCAACGTGCAGGACGGCTCCGTGCTGCACACGGATGCCGGCATTGCGCTCACGCTCGGCGAAGGCGTGACGGTCGGGCATCAGGTCATGCTGCACGGCTGCGAGGTGGGCGCCTTCAGCTTGATCGGCATGAACGCCGTGGTCCTGAACCGCGCGAAGATCGGCAGCTTCTGCTTGATCGGCGCAAACGCGCTGATCACCGAAGGCAAAGTGATTCCGGACGGCTCGGTCGTGATGGGCTCTCCCGGCAAGGTCGTGCGCCAGGTCAACGACACCGAGCGCATGGTGCTGCAAGGCTCCGCGCTGCATTACGTCGAGAACGCGCAACGCTATCGTGAGGCGCTGCGGGTCGAGCGTTAGCGCCGTGCACGCGTGTCTGCGCCTCGCGCCGGTGTTCTTGCTCGTCTGCGCACCGTCCGTTTCCGCACAGGTGCCGGCTCCGCAGCTGCCGGTGGTCGATGCGGCCCCGCCGCCGTCAGCTGCAGACGCATTTGGCAGCGCCGAGCAGGTACTTGCGCTCGACGAGGCCGTCAGCACCTCGCTCGGCGGACCCTCCAGTGGTCATCTGCTCGGCGGCGTCGCGCTGCCCGATCGCGGTTCTGGGTTTCTGCACAACGAAGAGCGCCCCTCGCAGGCGCGCTACGGGACGGTCGAGCTCGTGCAGACGATCGTGCGCGCCGCCGCCGTCGTCGATCGCGAGCTGCCCGGCAGCGTGCTGGTCGTGAACGATCTGGGCTTGCCGGAGGGCGGACGCATCGCGCAGCATGGCTCGCATCAAGCCGGGCGCGATGCCGACATCCTGTTCTACTCGCTCGATGCGCAGGGTGGGCCGATCCCCTCGGTGGGAGTGCCGATCGACCCGCAGGGCAAGGGCTGGGACTTCAAGGATCTCACGACGCCGAAAGACGATCAGCGCGTGAAGCTCGATGCGCAGCGCACCTGGCGCTTCGTCCAGGCGTTGCTCGAGACGGCGAGCGCGAGCGTGCAGCGCATCTTCTTGGTCGAGCACGTGCGCACGATGCTGCTCGCCCAAGCCGAGAAGGTGCACGCGCCGAGAGCAATACGACAGCGCTTCGAGGACATCACCTGCCAGCCGGCGAGCCCGCACGACGACCACATGCACGTGCGCCTGTTCTGTTCGCCGCAGGATCTTCAGAGGGGCTGCGAAGACAGCCCGCCGATCTATCCGTGGCGCAACGAGCTGTTGAAAGTGCTCGGGCTGCGCAGCGTGATCGCCTCGGGGTACCACACCAAGGAAGAACGTGCCGACGTGCAGAAGCGCACCACCTCGCCGGCCCAAGCGCGCAAGCGTGCCGGCGCCATGGATGCGCGCGTCATTCGTTTCCTCGACGAGCGCGCGCACTGGATCGTGCGGCCGCATCCGGGGCGACCTTACTGCCGCTGACGTAGAAGAAGCCGGCTAGGACGGCTCGTCCGGTGGCGCGGACAGACGCTTCAGCGTGCGCCTGCGTCGCACGAGCTCGTATGCTGCAACGATCGCCACGCAGGCGAGCGTCGCAGGCAGCACGTGCGCGCGCAGGAACGCGAGAATCGGCTTGGTCCACGGTGCAAACACGCCGCCGAGTCGGTAGTTCACGAACGCCCAGCCCGACAGGCCCAGGGCCAGCGACGGGAATACCCGCCAGCGCGGCATGCGCGCGATCGCCGCGAATGCCGCTGTCAGCGGCCCCGGCCCGACCAGCAGCAGCAGATCGGGTGCGCTCGCGAAGACGCGTTCGACTACGCGCAGCGCCCGTCCCACCCGTGCCGAGCGCGCCTCGAAATGCTCGAGTCCGAGAGGTCCGTACAGATGCGCCAGCTCGTAGGCGACCACGACGGTCGCCAGCCCACGCGCCACGGTGACCAGCATGAACGGCAGAAACGGCGTGTGGGGTGCGACGAGGATCTGATGCCGAGGCCAAGGCGAGAGCGCGAGCAGGATCAGCGGATGATGCTGCGCGAGGTACGGCAAGAGTGCGGCGCCGACCGAAGCCAGCACGAAAAGCGCGCCGAGCGCCAACAGGAGCGCCCGCGCCAGCCGTTGCTCATTCTGGGAAAGGATACGGATGGGACGGCTCGCAGATCAGAAGAGTCGGGACTCGAGTCGGGTGCTGCCGTGGGGGCGGCGAATCGGCAGAAGTACGTTCTGGCAGTGTCCCAAGTTCGGTCGGAATGGAAAGATCGACCTCTTTTGGGGCTCGGGGATGATCTCCCATTCCCGAAAATACTGTGGCACAGTAGCGCCCGACTGTGGGCGGGCTGCCGCTGGTGGCAGTTACGTTCTCAGGTTGTGGTTACCAGATGTGCATCACGCACTGAATGAGTGTTGCTGCCATGGGCGCTCGCCCTAGTTTCCGCTCTAAAACATCGCGGCAACCGTGACGGCGCAACGCACCGGAGGAAATACGACATGAACACGGGACTCAAGAACAAGCTCCTCATTTTGGCCGTTGCGGCTGGTCTCGCCGGTTTCGGCGCTGCGTGCAGCAGCTCCGAAGAAGCGCCTGCGGCAGCTGAAAGCACCGCGGCTCCGGCCGAGGCGACGAGCGGCGGCGAAGCGGCTCCGGCCGAAGGCGCAGCTCCGGCTGAAGCAGCTCCGGCTGCCGGCGCGAGCAGCGGCGGCGAAGGTTCGTGCGGCGAAGGCTCGTGCAGCTGAAGCCCACGATCGACTGAATCCAAAGAGCCAGCGCGTTGCATACGCGCTGGCTTTTTTTAATTCCGACACACCCACAGAGCAGCCTTCGGCGCGCTGTGACGACGGTTCGCTTGGCCCGCGGGCGCTTCGTCGGTCAGGCTTGGGGCTTGGTAACCACGTGAGCACGCTGTCCAGGTCATCCGGCGCGGTCTGCGGCATCGGGCTCGGCTTGCGCCAGGGCCTCGCCAGCGATCTGTTTGCGAGCGAGCTACCCGAGCTGCGCTTCGTCGAGATCCATCCCGAGAACTACCTGCGCCGCGGCGGCCGCTTCCGCGTGATGCTCGCGCGTGCGCGCGAACGCTGGCCCGTGCTTACCCACGGCCTCACGCTCGGTTTCGGTGCGGTGGAGCCGGCGCCGCACAGCTACACCCGCGAGCTCCGCGATTTCCTGCGCGAGCTCGACGCGCCCTTCCACAGCGAGCACCTGTGCTTCTCGAGCGCCGACGGCGTGATGCTGCACGACCTCATGCCGCTGCCGTTCCGAAAAGAAGCGATCGACACCGCCGTGCTGCGCATCCGCGAGCTGCGCGACACGCTCGAGCGTCCGGTGGCGATCGAGAACGTCAGCTACTACGCGCATCCCGGGCAGCCGCACATGAGCGAGGTCGAGTTCTTGCTCGAGGTGCTGGAGCGCTCGGACGCGAAGCTCCTGCTCGACGTGAACAACGTGTTCGTGAACGCGAAGAATCACGGCTTCGATCCCTACGCCTATCTGGATCGCATCCCGGCGCAGCGCGTCGTGCAGCTTCACGTCGCCGGTCACACGGTGCGCAAAGACGGCTTGATCCTCGACACGCACGGCGAGCCCGTGCAGGACGCAGTCTACGCGCTCTTGGCGCACACGCTGCGCCGCACCGGGCCGCGGCCTGTCCTCTTGGAGCGCGATCAGAGCTTCCCCAAGTTCGAGGTGTTGGCGCAGGAGGTGAAGCGTCTCGACGTGCTCTACCGCGAGGCGGTTGGCGAGCAGGCCGACGCCGAGCCGCAGAACCAAGCGCTCGATCAGCCGGGTGTGCCATGGCGCTGATCGACGTCGAGCGCGCGATTCTGTGCGCGTGCTTCAAGGACGAAGTGCCTGAAGGGCTGCTCGCAGAGCTGGGCGACCGGCGCTCGTGGCTCGTGTACCGCGAGCTGGTGCGAGATCGCCTGCGCAAGGAACTCCGCGTCGCGCTGCCGCGCACCCGGCGCGTGCTGGGTGACGTCGCCATCGAGACCGCATTTCGCCGTCAGCTGGACCAGACCCCGCCGCGCAGCCGCTTCTTTCGTGACGTGGTGCTCGAGCTGGTGACGAGCGCGTTGCCCACCTGGCGGGCGGATCCCGCGCTCGCACCGTGGGGCGCCGACTTGGCGGCGTATGAAGCAGCGATCTGGGAAGTATCCGATATCGACGCGCGCACCGCTGAGCCGCGCGAGTTTGGGTTCGAGCGGGCGCCGCTCCTATCGCCCGCGCTGCGCCTCTTGACGCTGGCGTACCCCGTGCACCAGGGCGCCGATTCCGCGGGTCGCTACGCGCAGGGTGAGCACTTTCTCGGGGTGTACCGGGCCGCGGACGACGAAAGACCGCGCACCTGGACGATGAATCGCTCGACGCATTCGCTGCTGACCATGTGGCAGAGCGATCCCCAGCTGACGGTGAGCGAGGCCGTGCGTGCGCTCTCCCGGCTGCGTGCCTTCGTCGTGGACGAGGCGTTCATCGACGGTCTATGCGGTGTGCTGGCCGAATTCCTGGACGCCGGAATCTTGCTAGGGTCGCGCTGAATGCGGGTGCGCGTGTCGTCGCGACGCGGGGTCGTGCTGCTGCTGGCTGCTGTCGTGGCGTGCGTGGCGTGTACGCCGGTCGCCGGTACGCTGGCAGGTGCGACTGTCGCTAGTCGGCCCGCGCCCACGCCTGCGCGTCTGTTCGCACTCGACTACCACTTCACGGTCGACGCCGCGCTTTCCACCCTGACCGCGCGCGTGTGCATGCGCGGGGCTGCACCTACTGCGTTCGTCTACGGTGCACCGACTTGCGCGGCCTTCATGCGTGCGCCGCGTGTGCTCGGCGCGGGCCCTGTGCGTCCGCTGCGCGTGGTCGCGGGCCAGATCATACTCGACGGAGTCGCCCCCGACAGCTGCATCGCCTACGACGTGGATCTCACCTCAGCGCTCGAGCACGATGCGCTCTTGCTCGCGTACCCCGGCCAGGGCTCACTCGTGCTCGGTGCCGAGCTCCTGCTCTGGCGTCCGGCGGAGCGGCCCGAGGGCTTCGCTGCGCGCGTGTCGTTCGACCTGCCACCCAACATCGACGTCAGCGTGCCGTGGCCTGCCACCGGCGACGGCGCCTTCGCGCTCTCGGAGCGAGCGTTCGCGTTCACCAGCCACATCGTGCTCGGGCACTTCACCCGTCGCCGCGTCGTCTTGCCGAACACGCAGCTCGAGCTCGTCGTGCTCGACGGATTTCCACCTGACACGGTGGGCTTGCTCGCGCCTTGGCTGGAGCACGCCGCGCGCGTAGTGATGGGGGTCACGGGCGCGTTCCCCGAGCCGTTCGCACAAGTGATCGTGGTGCCGACCGCGGCTTCGCCGATGCCCATCCACTTCGGCTACACCGGGCGAGGTGGCGCGCCGTCGGTCGTACTGTTCCTGCCGACCGACGCCAACGCCGATGGCCTGCGCACGGACTGGATCGCGATCCACGAGCTCAGTCATCTACTTCTACCGTTCGTGAGCCGGCAGGGCGCGTGGCTCTCCGAGGGCGTCGCCACGTACTACCAAGAGGTGCTGCGCGCGCGCTCGGGCGCGATCACGTCCGAGGACGCATGGCGGAACCTGTACGAAGGCGCGCAGCTCGGGCGCACGGCGCAAGGCTCGCTCCAGGACGAGACGCGACGCATGCCGACCGACAACAACTACAAGCGCGTGTACTGGGCGGGTGCCGCCATCGCGTTGCTCGGAGACGTCGCACTGCGCGAGCAGAGTAGGGGTGCCGCGTCGCTCGATTCAGTGCTCGCGGGCCTCGCTTCCTGTCGGCGCGACGCCGATCGCCCGTACAGCGTGCAGCAGATGCTTGCCGAGATGGACCGAGCCGCCGGTGCTGCGGTGTTCGCACCGATCGCTTCGCGCTATCTGAACGGCGCGGGTTTGCCTGACCTAACCGAGCTGTACGCGAAGCTAGGGCTTGGCCCGGACGGCCACTCGCTAAAGTCGCAACAACCCGCAGCGCTGGCCTGGGCGCGCGATGCGATCATGCTACACCTCGCCGAGCCATGACCTTGCCGCCCAAGCTTGCGATCGCCCCGCGCGCGCGACCCATCGCTGCCCCCGACGTTTGGGTGCCGGGCTCGAAGAGCATCTCGAACCGCGCGCTCGTGCTTGCGGCGCTGGCTCGTGGCAGAAGTCGCTTGCGCGGTGTCCTCGACAGCGACGACACGCGCGTGATGATCCGAGCGTTGAGCCAGCTCGGCGCGAAGATCGAGCACGCCCAGCCGAGCCCCGGTGACGGCGGCGCGAGCGCGACCGAGCTCGAAATCCAAGGTTGCGACGGTCAGCTCCACGTGCCGACCGGTACGATCGACGTGCACGCCTCCGGCACCGCCGCGCGCTTTCTCACCGCGCTGCTCGCGCTCACGCCGGGACACGCCGTGCTCGACGGCACCGAGCGCATGCGCAAGCGGCCGATCGCAGATCTCGCCGAGGCGCTCACGCAGCTCGGCGTCGACATCACGATCGACGGCGCAGAAGGCTGCCCTCCGCTGCACGTCGACGGCGGCAAACCGTTCGGCGGCACCGCGCGCATCGACGCGAGCAAGTCCAGCCAATACGTCTCCGCGTTGTTGCAGATTGCGCCGTACGCGACGCGTGAGATCACGCTCGTGCTCAAAGACGGCGTGTTGGTCTCGCGTCCGTACGTGGAGGTCACGCTCGCCGTCATGCGCACGTTCGGTGCACGCGCCAGCTTCACGGACGATCGCACGCTCCGCATCTCGTCCACCGACCGCTACCTGGGCCGCGACTACCGCGTCGAGCCGGATGCCTCGACCGCCGCCTATTTCTTCGTGGCAGCTGCCATCACCGGTGGTCGGGTGGTCGTGCGCGACTTGCCCGGCGACTCCGCGCAAGCCGACATGGGTCTGCTCGCGGTGCTCGAGCGCATGGGTGCGCAGGTGACGCGCGCGAATGATCACGTGATCGTGCAAGGCCCGGACGCTGGGCTGCGCGGTGTGGACGTAGACATGAACAGCATGCCGGACGCCGTGCTCGCGCTCGCGGTCGGCGCGGCGTTCGCGCGCGGTCCGACGCACATTCGGAACGTCGCGAACCTGCGCATCAAGGAGAGCAACCGGCTCGCTGCGCTCGAGACCGAGCTACGCAAGCTGGGCGTCCACGCGCAGGCCGATGCGGACTCGTTGCGCATCGAGTCGGGCGGCGCGGAAACGCTGCACGGCGCCGAGATCGCCACCTATGACGATCACCGCATGGCCATGGCCTTTGCGCTCACAGGCCTCTGCGTGCCGGGCGTCGTGATCTGCGACCCGAGCTGCGTCTCCAAGTCCTGGCCGGACTACTTCGACGCGTTCGCCAAGCTGTAAAACGTGCTCAATGTGCTGGGCCGATGTTGATCAGCGCCCCGCTGATGGCGGCGCTGGGCCGCCCAGCTGTTCCATCAGGAACGTGCCGGTGTCCGCCACGTCGGGTGGAGTCGCGACCTCGGTCGGCACCGTGCCTTCGAGGAACACTTCGTCGATCGCATCCGGCTCGTTCTCGTACGCGAGCTTGCCGGTCTTCGGATCGATCTTGGCGGTCGCGACGCCTTTCGGCATCGGGAAATCCACGGGCGGTCGATCGCCGACGGCTGACTTGATTACGTCGAGCCAGATCGGCAGCGCCGCCGTCGCGCCCGTCTCGTGCAAACCGAGCGGTCGCAGGTCATCGAAACCCACCCACACACCCGCGACGATCTCCGGCGTGTACCCCACGAACCACGTGTCGCGCGCGCGGTTGCTCGTGCCGGTCTTGCCGGCCGCGGGTCGCTTGAGCACGCCTGCAGCTGCTTTGCCCGTGCCGGTCTTGAGCACGCTGGTCAGCATGTTGGTAAGCACATAGGCGCTCGCTGGGCTCATCACCTCGGCCGGCGCATCCGGCTTTGGCAACGCTAGCTCGTGGCCCTGCGGATCGAGAATTCTTCTGACCAACCGCGTCGGCGCGAACCGGCCACCGGCCGCGAACGTCGCGTATGCGTTCACCAGCTCGACCGGCTTCACAGCGCTCGCCCCGAGCGCCAAGGCCAGCGACGGATCGAGCTCGCTGCGAATGCCGAGCCGATGCGCGAAGTCGACCACCTTCTGCGGCGTCAGCTCCGAGACCACGCGCACGGCGACCAAGTTGATCGACTGGGCGAGCGCTTCACGGAGGCGCACCGGGCCCGCGTACTCCCAAGTCTCGAAGTTGTTCGGCCGCCACTGGTCGAAGACCTCGGGCGCATCGAGCACCACGCTGGCCGGCGTGAAGGCGCGCGTGTCGATCGCCAGCGCGTATTCGATCGGCTTCCACGTGCTACCCGGCTGGCGCACAGCGTTGCTCGCGCGATCGAAGCCGTACATCGCTTCATCACCGCCCACGAGCGCGAGCACGTCGCGTGTTCGCGGATCGATGATCACGACCGCGCCCTGCGGCCCGAGCAACAGGCGCACCCGTGCAGGCCGTCCTTCCGGCAGGCTCTCCACCGAAGCTCGCACGCGCGCACCCTGTACCGCGAACGTGTGCGCGGGTAGGTCCTTCGGATTGTAGCGTGCCAGCTCCGAGATCGTGGCCACGCCCGGATGCCCTGCGACATCGAGACGGAGCGTGCCGCTGGCGTCATCGCTGCCGCTGACGGCGGCATCGTAGACGTGTCCCACCACGAGCGTCGTGGCTCGCTCCAGCCTCTCGTTGGTCTTGTGCGCGACGAGAGGCGCCTGCAGCTTCTGGCGTTCGTCCACGTGCACGAGGCCGGCATGCAGCGCCTTACGTGCCGCGATCTCGAGCCCGAGATCGATCGTGGTCTCGATCGTGTAGCCCCCACGCTGTGCCGCGTCGTCGCCGACCTGCGACCGCAATAGCTCGCGCGCGATCTGAGCAACCTCGGGCGCGGCCTCGGCCTGCGCCACGTCGTCCATGCTGCGCACTGCGACAGGCGTATTGCGCGCCGCGTCAATCGCGCTTGCCGGCAGATCATCCCAATACTGCGCACGCTTGCTCGCCAGCTGATCGAGCACGTGCAGCTGGCGGCGCCGCGCTGCCTCGGGATGCAGCATCGGCGACAGCCGCGTCGGCGCCTGCGGAATGCCCGCGATCAAGCTCGCCTCCGCCAGCGTCAGCTCGTCGACGTGCTTGCCGAAGTAGAAGCGGCTGGCCTCTTCCACGCCGTAACGCCCGTGTCCGAAGTTGATCTGGTTCAGATACAGAAACAGGATCTGGTCTTTGCCAAGCTCCTGTTCGAGCCGTCGGGCCAGGATCAGCTCCTTCACTTTGCGCGCGATCGTGCGCTCCGGCGAGAGCAGCATGTTCTTCACGATCTGCTGCGTGATCGTGCTGGCGCCCTGCGTCGGCCGACCGCGCAGCGTGTCGGTCAACAGTGCACGCAGGATGCCCGCGTAGTCGAGCCCGCGATGCAGGTAGAAGTCCGCGTCTTCCGCCGCCAGCACCGAAAGCACCAGCACACGCGGTACGCGGCTCATCGGCACCACGCTGCGCCGCTCGCTGAACGACTCGGCGATCAGCTTGCCTTTGCGGTCGACGACGCGCGAGATCTGCGGCGGCGCATAGTGCTTGAGCTTCTCGACCGTGGGCAGATCTCGTCCGTAGTATCCGAACAGCAAGACCGCACCGAGCAGCGCGAGCGCACCTAGAAAGGCGCCGAGCGCGACGATACGCCAGAGCCAGACGCGCCCGCTCAGCCTGGCTGCGCGCAGACTCGCGCTCGTCTTGCCAGACTTCCCGCCGTCAGCTGCAGCCTTCTTGCGGCCCGCCGGCTTGTCGCTGCTACGGGTCATGCGCCTTGCCGCCGCAGGTGTTCTTCGAGCAGGTCGAGCGCGCGCGGCACGCCGACTAGCAGGTAGCGCGCGCGCAGCAGCTCTTGCTCGTGCGCGGACAGCTCGCCGGGCCGTCCTTGTGTGGCGTGAAAGAGCGTGATCGCCGCGGCCACCGACACGTTCAGGCTCTGCACGAAGCCGCGCATCGGAATCGTGTATGTGTCATCGGCCAGCGCGTGCATCTCGGCGCTCACGCCGGCGTGCTCATTTCCGAACACGATCGCGACCTTGGCTTCACGCGCCAGATCCCCCGGTGTCACCGTGCCATTCATGGCCGCGACATATACCTTGTGGCCGCTCGCCCGCAACGCACGCACGCACGCGGCCGCGGACGGGTGCTCCACCACGTCGAGCCAGCGATCCGCGCCCTGCGCGATCTTGCGCGACGCCACGAATCCTTCGGGCCCCGCGAGCAGGTGCACCTCTTGCACCCCGAAGGCGTCCGCCGAGCGCAGCACCGCCGCGACATTGTGCGGATCGATGAGACCATCGAGCACCGGCACGACGGCGCGCGTGCGCGACGCGATCACGTCGGCGATGCGCTTGCGGCGCTCGTCGGTCAGAAACGGATCGAGCGCGGCGATGATCGTCGCCACGTTCGCGGGTAGCTCGTTCGCCGCCGGTAACTCCACGACTTCGGGTGCACTACGCCGCATCGCGGCCGACTGTACCAGAGCTTCTGCCAGCGCTCACTTTGCCGGCGCAGGCTTGCGCTTGGTCGCGGCCGGCTCGCCGATACGCACGCCGATCACCAGCGTTCCGCCTTGGTACTTCTGCCCGGCCACGAAGAACGGCTCGCCGATCGACGCGATCACCTGCAGCAGCGGTAAGTAGTCTTTCTGGCTCGGGCGGTTGATCGAGACCTGCACCTTGTTGCGGCCGTCCGGCATGCGCTCGAGCAACGTGAGCTGCAGGCGTCGCCCGTTGGGCAGCTCCACGGTCGCACCCTCGCCGCCCTTGAGCGTGAGCGGCGTGCGCGACAGCAGCTTCATCGCCTTGAACGAATCGAATGGCGGCTGCTTGAGCGCCTTGATGTTGCCGAGGCTTTCATCGATCTCGCCTTCGGCGCTCGCCAGGATCACGAACACTTCGCTCGCGACCGCATCATCGCTCTTGGGCGCAGCAGGTTTGTCTTCGGCGAGCGCTGTGCCACTCGACAGCGCGAATGCAAGCACGAGCAGGAGCGCCGGAATTCGCCCCAGGCGCGGGGTGATCGATTGGGTCGATTGGGTCGGTTTGATCAACATCGCGCGCATCCTCATTCGTCGTCGTTGATCCAGACCACCGGCGTCGACGAACCATCGGCCAGGGAGATGTCGAACACGGTTCCCGCGTTGCTCCCGAAGTCCGCTTGTACGACTTCGGAATGTCCCGGCGCATTCGCTGCCGTGGGTGCGGGGGCCGTTTGCGCGCTACCGCTCGGCGAGCCACCTGCGACCGGCTCGTCCGGAATCGTGTTGCCGCCGCCCGGCCGATAGACCATCAGCACCACGGCGGCTGCTGCGGCCAAGCCCGCGAGCAGCGTCGAGGCCACGGCCATCGGGCGTTTGTTGCGGCGTGCTTCGAGCGACACCACCTTCGCGCCGCTGTTTTGTCCGGCATCGCGAGCGATGTTTTGCTCGATTCGCTCGAACATGCCGGCGAAGTCCGCGTTCGCCGCAGCGTGCTCGGCGTCGCTGGCCAACAGCGTCGCCAGATGGGTCAGCGCGGCGAGCTTGCTAGCGCACGCGTCACAGGTCTGGAGGTGCTCGTCTGCGCGCGCTGCTTCCGTGCGATCGAGATCGCCGTCGTAGTGCCGCTGCAGGAGCTCGTCGTCGAGGTGCTCGGCTTGCATGGTCACTCTACGATCTCCAAGTCGCCATCGAGGTATGGTGCGAGCTGTTCCTGCATCTTGCGACGCGCGTGGAACAAGCGGCTCATGATCGTGCCTTTCGGAACGTCGAGCACCTGCGCCATTTCCTCGTAGCTCATGCCTTCGATCTCGCGCAGTACGATCACCGCGCGGTGGTACTCCGGTAAGGTCTCGAGCGCCGCTTGGATCTTGCCGGACAGCTCGCGCCGCACGACGGTACGGCCCGGGTTCTCGTCCTCGACGCGTGGCACGAGCGCGCCGTCCCCGGCGGCGTCGTCCTTCTGCAGGAGGTGCTCGTCGAACTCCGTGACTTTGCGCTTCCTGCGCACTTGGTCGATCGAGAGGTTCATGACGATCCGGTACAGCCAGGTGTAGAAGCTGGACGTGCCTTGGAAGGTGCCGATGTGCTTGTGCACCTTGATGAACGCATCCTGGACGATGTCGAGCGCGTCCTCGGGCCGCTTGACCACGCCGAACGCGACCGCGTAGGCGCGCCGGTGGTACTTCTGGAACAACAGCTGAAACGCCGCACGATCGCCGCTCTTGCACTTCTCGACGAGCGCGTCGTCTTCGCGCCGAGCGTCGTCGCGAGCCGCTTGCGTTGCGGCATCGACGGGGACACGCGCACCGCGTCCCGCGCGTGTTGCGTGCGCCGGAGCCGGTGTGTGCAAAGGCGCGTTGGTGACCCCGTCATGGCTTCCGTCGGACGCCCGCGACGCCTGTTCATTCAATGACTTGGCGGTCGCCACGGTGTTCACTGGCCCGTCCACCGAAGCCGGCCCCGAAGCAGGTTTCATGCGCGCATGTGTACCATGATCGCTGGGTTTTTGCGCTGCGGCGTGTCCGGCCCGTGATCCGTTGGTTTCCGTTGGTTCCGGCCCCTGATCCGGGTAGGTTGCCGGCGTGTCGGAAGTCGGTCGCGGTCTCAATCCCGAGCAGCTCGCTGCGGTGGTGCACACAGCGGGCCCCTTGGTCGTGTTCGCTGGCGCGGGCAGCGGCAAGACGCGGGTCATCACCCATCGCGTGGCGCAGCTGATTCAAGCGCGTGGCGTCGCGCCGTGGCGGATCCTCGCGGTCACCTTCACCAACAAGGCTGCGCGCGAGCTGCGTGAGCGCCTGGAGAAGCTGGTGCCGGGCCAGGCGAGCTCGCTCTGGGTGGGCACGTTCCATGCGGTGTGTGCGCGGCTGCTCCGTGCACATGCCGAAGCCTGCGGCGTGCGCAAAGACTTCGTGATCTACGACGACTCGGATCAGCGCGCGATGCTGACGCGGATTGTGCGCGCCCTGCAGCTCGACGAGCGTCGCTATCCGCCGAAGCAGGTGCAGTGGCGCATCAATACGTTGAAGCAGGAGGGCATCTCCGCGCAGCAGTTCGAGCCGGTCGATCCGTTCGAGCGCGTGGTGCAGCAGATCTACCTGGCCTACGAGGAACGGATGCGCGGCTCGTCGGCGCTCGACTTCGGTGATCTGATCTTTCGCTTGGTGCTCGTGATGCGCGAGAACTCGGGCTTGCGCGCGCACCTGCAGGACCGCTATGAGCATGTGCTGGTCGATGAGTTCCAGGACGTGAACCACACACAGTTCGAGCTGGTGAAGACGCTGTGCGAGCAGCACCGCAACCTGTGCGTGGTCGGCGACGACGACCAGAGCATCTACCGCTGGCGTGGCGCCGATCGCCGCAACATCCTCGACTTCCGCAAGTTCTTCCCGGATGCGACCGTGATCAAGCTCGAGCAGAACTACCGCTCGACGCAGCGCATCCTGCGCGTCGCGCACTCGGTGGTCAGCAAGAACTTCGATCGCGAGCCGAAGCAGCTGTGGACCGACAACCCCGAAGGCTCGCCGATCACGGTGATCGCTTGCGACGACGAGCGCGACGAAGCAACTACCGTGGTGAGCGGCATGCGCATGCTGCTCGACGCCGGCTACGCCCGCAACGACATCGCGCTTCTGTACCGCGTGCACGCGCAGTCACGTGTGTTCGAAGAATCGCTGCGCCACTCGAATGTGCCGTACCGCGTGATCGGTGGCTTGCGCTTCTACGATCGCGCCGAGGTCAAAGACCTCTTGGCGTATCTGCGCGTCGCACACAATCCCGACGACGACGTGAGCCTTTTGCGCATCATCAACGTGCCTGCACGCGGCATCGGCAAGACGACGGTCGAGCGCTTGGTGGAAGCGGCGGCGCGCGCGGGTGGCGGTGTGTTCGCGGCGCTGTCGAGCGCAGCGGATGACGCGGCGCACAGCGCGGGCACGAAGAAGAAGCTCACGGTCTTCTTGCAGCTGATAGCGCAGATGCGCAGCGCGGCGGCGGCGGGGGAAGAGCCGTCAGCGCTGGCGAAGACGATCCTGCGCGACACAGGCTACCTGCAGGCGCTGCGCGTCGAGGACACGCCGGAAGCGGACTCGCGCATCGAGAACTTGGAAGAAGTCGTGAAGTCGATGGAGGAGTTCGAGGGCGAGCACGAAGACCCGACGCTCGCCAGCTTCCTCGAGCTGGTCACGCTGGAGACCGACGCCGATCGCGTCGAGCTCGACGACGCGATCACGCTGATGACCGTGCACGCGGCCAAAGGTCTGGAATTTCCGATCGTGATGGTGGCAGGCCTCGAGGAGGAGACGTTCCCGCATCGCGGCTTCGAGTCCGGCGACGATCCCGAGGAGCTCGAGGAAGAACGCCGGCTCGCGTACGTCGCGTTCACGCGTGCTCGCGAGCGGCTCTTCTTGAGCTACGCGCAGGTGCGACGCATGTACGGCGAGATGAAGTTCCGACGACGCTCGCGCTTCATCGACGAGATGCCCGAGAGCGAGCTGCACTGGGTGGGGCTGCGTCGGCACTCGGCGGCACCCTCGCGGCCCGCGCCTGCTCCGCCACCGCGTCTGGGTGAGCGCGCGCCTGCTGCGCGGCCACGTCTGGGTGAGCGCTACGTCGATCGCTCCGAGCTGAACGATGTCGCTGATGGCGGCATCACGCTCGGTATGCGCGTGCGCCACAGCCGCTTCGGCGTGGGCCAGGTCACGGCGGTCACCGCCGGCATGCCGCCGCGCGTCACGGTCAGCTTCACCGACGGTCCGCGCCAGATCGTCAGTACGTTTCTAGAGCCAGCCTGAACGAAACCCGGAAGGCGCGAAGCTCACTCGGCCGCGCTCGGCTTCGATTCGGTCTTCTTCTCGGTCTTCTTCTCAGACTTGGCTTCGGATTTGGTCTCGGATTTGGGCGCGCTTTCGGATTTCTCCGATTTAGGCGCTGCGCCGCCGATTTTGGACCCGCCGCTCCCGCTCGACGAGCTGGAAGAACCGTAACCGTCCGAGTACCAGCCGCCGCCCTTCAGAATGAAGTTGGCGCTCACGATCTGCCGGCGAGCTTTGGACTTGCCGCAATTCGGGCATTTCTTGATCGGATCTTCGCTGATGCGCTGTTCCTTCTCGAAGGACTCCCCGCATGCATCGCAGATGTAGCTGTACGTCGGCATCCGTCGCTCCTGACTCGTAAACCGGCGCCAAATTAAGGCGCCGGTCACAAGAGTCAAGCTTACGCCAAATTACAGCGTCCCGTTCATCATCGCCGCGATCTTGGCCTTGGGCACCGCGCCGACCTGCTGGGCCACGACCTTGCCGTCTTTGATCATGAGCAGCGTGGGAACGCCGCGGATCTGGAATTTCTGCGCGGTGGCGGGACTCTCGTCGATGTCGAGCGTGGTGACCTTCACGCGGCCTTCGTACTCGCCCGCGAGCTGACCCACGAGCGGCGCGATGGCACGGCACGGCTGGCACCAGGTGGCACCGAAGTCGACGAGCACGGGGATGCTCGATTTGAGGACTTCGTCGTCGAAGTTGATGTCGTTGACCGTGACAACCTTCTCGCCAGCCATGATGATCTCCGTGTTTCGCAGTGCTCGTCAAACGTAGTGACCGGCTCCGCGAGTGTCAATGTGCGACCGTCCCAGTCTCAGTGGCCGAACGCGCCCGTTTCCGCTGCGCTCTCAGCCGTGAACGACGCTTACAACCGACCGCCGTGCTAAGGTGCGCGCCTGGGAGGTCGGACGAAGCTCGATGGGCGCAAACCGCGTGTTCTTTTCGCAGCGGATCGTCGACGCCTGGCTCGAAAGTGGCCTCGTCGGTCTCGATGGCGACGTGCTGCAGCTCCTGCCCGACGGGCCCACCTTCCAGCTCACGAGCGCCGTGCACATCACGAGCGAGGTGGCCGGTGGCGGCGATGCGCCCCAGCTGTGCGGCAAGGTGAAGACGCTCGACGCTCTCAGCACGCTCTCGGCCGAGGTCGCAGCCGGTTCGGTCGTGCTCGGCGACAACGCGTACGAAGTCGTCGATGGCTTCCTCGGTGACGTGGCGGACGCGGCAAACGCAGGCGGCGCGCTCGCGAAGCTGGTCGACTTGGCTGCGCGCGCCGGGGAGGGCTGACCATGTCGTTCGTCACGGTGTTGTTCGTCGCGACGGCGCTCGCGTACGTCGCGGCGGCGATGCTGTTCTCGGCGCATCTGCGCGGTCGCGGAGCAACCAGCGAACGTTGGGCGACGCGCACCTTGGGCCTCGCGATCGCAGCGCACGTGGCGTTTCTCGGCACGGACTACGCGCTGTCGGGGCGTGCGCCGCTGTCGACCATGCACGAGACGCTCGCGGTGCTGTCGCTGCTGATCGCAGTCAGCTTTCTCGCGACCATGCGGCGCCATCGCTTGGTGGTGCTCGGCGCGTTCATCACACCTGTCACGCTGCTCTTGTTTCTCGGCGCCGCGCTACGCGGACCGGTCGGGCGCGTGCCGGACGGCGTGCGCTCGGCGCTGCTGCCGTTTCACATCGCAGTGAACGTGCTCGGGCTCGCGGCGTTCGCGCTCGCGTTCGCAGTGGCCGTTGCCTACGTGATTCAAGAGCAGCTGCTGCGCAAGCGTCAGCTCGGCGGGATCTTCCAGCGCTTGCCGTCGCTCGACGTGCTAGACTCGCTCGGTTTTCGTTTGGTCACGATCGGCTTTCCGCTGTTCACGCTGGGTGTGATCACCGGCAGCTTCTGGGCCGTGCGGCTCGGTAGCGCCAGCCCGACCAACTTCAGCGCGGGCCAAGGCTTCGCGGTGTTGGCGTGGTTGTTCTTCGCGACGGTGCTGCTGTCGCGAGTCGCGGGCGGTTGGCGCGGTCGGCGCGCGGCCATCGGTACCATGCTCGGCTTTTTGTGCGCGATGGTCGCGGTCGGCGGCTACGTGCTGCGCGGTTTCGGAGGGTGAGCTCGTGACGCGCAAGTTGATCGTCGTCGGTGTGTCGCACCGAACCGCGCCGCTCTCGATTCGCGAGCGCTTGGCCGTGCCCGCCGAGCAGCTCTCGGCGGAGCTCGACGCCGTGGCGAAGCGCGCAGGGCTCGCGGAGGCCGTGATGATCTCCACGTGCAACCGTGTCGAGATCATCGGCACGGCCGAAGAGCCCGTGCGCGCCGAGCGCGCCATGCTCGACTACTGGAACGGCCGCGTGCTGCCCGAGCAGATCGACAGTCACGTGTATCGGCACGTGGGTCGCGAGGCCGCGCGTCATCTGTTTCGCGTGGCCTCGGGGCTCGACTCGATGGTGCTCGGCGAGCCGCAGATCCTCGGGCAAGTGAAGGACGCCTACGGTGTCGCGCAGCGCACGGGCACCGTGGGCATGCAGCTCGGTCGCTCGTTCGAGCGCTGCTTCGGTGTGGCCAAGCGCGTGCGTACCGAGACCGCGCTCGCCGCGGGCAACGTCAGCGTCAGCTCGATCGCGTGCGACCTCGCGGAGAAGATCTTCGGCGATCTCAAAGACCGTCGCGTGCTGCTGGTGGGTGCGGGGAAGATGAGCGAAGTGGCTGCGCGCTCGCTGACGGCAAGTGGCGCGCACTTGTACGTGGTCAACAGGAGTCCCGCGCGTGCCCAGTCGCTTGCCGCTGCTTGCGGCGGCACGCCGCGGCCGCTCGAAGCCCTGGCGACCGAGCTCGCCGAAGCCGACGTCGTGATCTCGTCGACTGCCAAGCAGGGCTACGTGGTCACGTACGACCTGATGCAGGCGGTTTGCAAGATTCGTCGCTATCGGCCGCTGTTCGTGATCGACATCGCCGTGCCGCGCGACGTCGATCCGCGCATCGACTCGCTGCGCAACGTATTCCTGTACGACATGGATGATCTGCAGAAGGTCTCGCGCGAGAACTTGGCGGCACGCGAGCGCGCGATTGTGCCTGCCGAAGAGATCATCGAGCAGGAGCTCGGCGAGCTGGAGCGCTTCTTGCGCTCGGTCGAGCTCACGCCCACCATCGTCGCGCTGCGTGAGCGCGTGCACGGCGTGCTCCGGGCCGAGCTGGAACGCACGCTACCGAAGCTCGCCGTGGATGACGCCAGCCGTCGCAAGCTCGAAGCGATGTGCGACGCGATGGCCAATAAGCTCCTGCATCAGCCGCTGACCGAGCTGAAGCAGGGAGAAACGGGGCCCGAGGGCGCGAACCTAGTCGAAGCGGTGCAGCGCTTGTTCGGGCTCGATGCGTCGGCACCCCGCTCGGGGAAGGGCCCCCAAAGCGCGGAAAGCCCGGAGCCCGCGCTCGCTGCGGAGCGCGGCAGCAAGCACTGAGCCACGTCTGGGATCGAACGCCTGCCCGCGGCCGTGTTGCCGTGCTATAGCGGGCCTCCTCATGGGCACTCGCAAGACGCTTCGGATCGCTACGCGCAAGAGCGCGCTCGCGCTGGTGCAGACTCGCTGGGTAGCCGCGCGCTTGCGTGACCGCGATCCGGGCCTCGAGGTCACGCTGGTCGAGATGGTGACCACCGGCGATCGCGTGCAGGACGTCGCGCTCTCCGAAGTCGGCGGCAAGGGCCTGTTCGTCAGCGAGCTGGAGCAACGCTTGCTCGACGGCGAAGCCGACATCGCCGTGCATTCGTTGAAGGACGTGCCCGCCGAGCTGGCCAAAGGTCTCGTGCTCGGTGCGGTGCCGGAGCGTGAAGACCCACGCGACGTGCTCGTGACTGCGGAAGGCTGCGCGCTCGACGATCTCGAGGCCGGCAGCCGTGTGGGCACGAGCTCGCTGCGTCGCAAGCTGCAGCTCGGACGCCAGCGTAACGATCTCGACTATGCGCTCTTGCGCGGCAACGTGGACACGCGACTGCGCAAGCTCGATGCGGGTGAGTATCGCGCGATCGTGTTGGCAGCTGCTGGGCTGCGCAGGCTCGGTCTGCACAAGCGTCCGCTCTGGGCGCTGCCGATCGAGATCTCGGTGCCGTCCGTGGGGCAGGGCGCGCTCGCCATCGAAGCTCGCGGCGACGACGCAGACACGCTCGCGCTCTTGGTTCCGCTCGAGCACGCGCCCTCGCGCGCCTGCGTCGAAGCGGAGCGGGCGTTTCTCTCGGCGCTCGGCGGCGATTGCCACACGCCGCTGGCGGGCCACGCACGGCTCACCGACGGCGGTCGGCGCCTGCGTTTCGACGGCTGGGTCGGTGCGATCGACGCCGACGAGCACGTGCGTGCGTCGTCGGAGATCTGGGTCGACGGCAACGCAGGCGCACCGCTCTCGCAGGCCAAGCGGCTCGCGGAAGAAGTCGCAGAGGTGCTGCTCTCGCGCGGTGCGGCCGAGCTGATCGCCCGCGCGCACGCCGCCGCCAAGCAGCACGACCCGCGCAGCTCGCCACGCGGGTCGACGTGATGGCTGGTCGAATACGAACGTACGCCGTTTGTGCTCAGTTTGCGGTCAGGATGCGCTGGATGCCGCGGGCAGAGTGAGAGAGCAGCGCTTCACGCGCCACGCCACCGCCGAGCGACGCCAGGAACAACGGCTCCCCGAAGCAGTCGATCGCGCGCACTGCGACGTCGTCGCCTTGCAGGCCTTGGTTCGACAGACGGCGCGGCGCCCCGCGCGCGACCATCGGGGCGACGGCGCCCAGCTCTTCACAGAGACCGTCCTCGCCGGCCCAGGCCACCAGCAGGCCGTCTTTGTCGGTCAGCGCCAGCGCCGCCATGCGACCGCGCTTGAGCGTGCTTTCGAGCTGGTAGCGCAGGGCCGTGGTGTGCTCGGAGCTGCGGCGCGCGCGACGTTCGAGAGCGTTTCTGTGCATGTGCTGATCCTTCTGGTCCGGTCGTGAAGACGACCGGTGTGGGTATAAGTAGGATTTAGCGTACGAAGTGGTTGCCGCGGGGGTCAAAGAAAGCGCAGCACGCCGCCCTCGGCCGGAGCGCAAATCAGCTGGCCACGGCCCTCCGGTCAGGCCAAACTCCGCCGCCATGGACCTCGCCTCGGTGCTCGCATCGCACCGCGTGATCGTGTGTGTCGGCTCGGGTGGCGTCGGAAAAACCACGACCTCCGCGGCGCTCGCCGTGCGTGCCGCGATGGAGGGCAAGCGCGTGCTGTGCCTGACCATCGATCCCGCGCGGCGGCTTGCGCAGAGCCTCGGCCTGTCCGAGCTGCGTGGCAGTGAGCAAGTGGTGCCGCCGGAGCTCTTTGCCGCGCAGGGCCTGGTCTGCAAGGGCTCGCTGTCCGCGATGATGCTCGACATGAAGCACACGTTCGACGAGCTGGTCGAGCGCCATGCCAGCTCGCCCGCCCAGCGCGAGCGCATCATGCAGAACCGGATCTATCAGTACGTCTCGACGTCGCTCGCGGGCACGCAGGAGTACATGGCGATGGAGAAGCTGCACGCGGTGCAGCAAGATCCGCGCTTCGATCTGATCGTGCTCGACACGCCGCCCACTACGAACGCGCTCGACTTCCTGGATGCGCCGCAGAAGCTGATCGGCGCGATCGACTCGCCGGTGATGCGTTGGTTCGTCGAGACACTCGAGGAAAGCCGCGGGCTTTCGTTGATCGGTCGCGGCACGGCATTCGTGCTGAAGGGCCTGGCGCGCTTCACCGGCGCGGAGTTCCTGGAGAGTGTCGGCCGTTTCGTGAGCGACGTGAACGAGCTGTTCGGTGGGTTTCGCGAGCGAGCGCGCGCGGTCTACGACGCGCTCAAAGGCCCGGACGTGGCGTTCGTCGTGGTCACGAGCCCGGCGCCCCTGACCGTGGCGGAAGCCGTGTATTTCACGCGCAAGCTACGTGACTACGGCATTGCTCCGAAGGGCATGGTCGTCAATCGCGTGCACACGCTGCCTGCGCCCACCGGTGATGTGCAGCAGCTGACGAGGGCGCTCGCACCGTCGCTGGCGAGCCACGGCCTGCACGTAGAGCCCGGGGATCTCGCTGCGCGTATGCGCGTCGCGCTCGACGACGACCTCGCGCTGGCCCGGCGCGATCACGAAGGCGTGCGCCGGCTGCGCGAGAGCGTGCTCGCGCGGAAAGCGAACGACGCCGAGCT
>JADGRF010000122.1 GCA_017881055.1 Sandaracinaceae bacterium | reverse complement strand
CAGCCCGCCACGCGAGCCGTTTCGGGGGGTCGGAAGGAGGCAATTTCGCCCCGGTTTTCCGGGCAAAAGAGGCGAGCTTCAGGGTTGCTTGTGGGGGTGCGAGAAGGTATGTTCGGGCCGCCAAAAAAGCGGTGGGCTTGGCGCCTCGAAACAGGTGCCCGCAACCGGGCGATCAAGCGGCTCGCAGCACTCGCAGCTCTCACGTTGCAAGAAGTCTGCGTCGGCCTTTCACAGACACTCACTGGAGCGATTCGTCCAAGCATGGCGTCTGAGTACGGAGAGGGTTCAATTCAGGTTCTCGAAGGCCTGGAAGCGGTGCGCAAGCGCCCAGGCATGTACATCGGCGACGTGCACGACGGCACGGGCCTGCACCACTTGGTGTGGGAGGTCGTGGACAACGCCGTCGACGAGCACCTGGCCGGTCACTGCAAGAACATCCGCATCACGGTGCTGAGCGACGGCGGCATCATGGTCGAGGACGACGGTCGCGGCATTCCGGTCGGCATCATGCCGGACCGCGGTGTCAGCGCGGCTGAGGTCGTGATGACCGTTCTGCACGCAGGCGGCAAGTTCGACAACGACAGCTACAAGGTCTCCGCCGGTCTGCACGGCGTCGGGGTGAGCGCCGTGAACGCCGTCAGCTCTGCGCTGCGGCTCGAGATCCATCGCGAAGGTCAGGTCTGGCAGCAGGACTACTCGCGTGGTCGCCCGCTGCACAACATCAAGGCCGTCGGTCCGACCGATCGCTCCGGCACCAAGATCACCTTCACGCCCGACGCCGAGATCTTCAACGGCGTGACCGAGTTCTCGTTCGACATCCTGCACACGCGCCTGCGCGAGATCGCGTTCTTGAACGCGGGCCTGCACGTGGTGTTCGAGGATCAACGCATCGGCCGCATCGAGCGCTACAAGTTCGAAGAAGGTCTGCGCGAGTTCATCCAGCTGCTCAACAAGGGCAAGGCGCCGCTGCATCCCGACGTGATCCACTTGAAGGACCAGCGCGACAACGTCGAGGTCGAGGTTGCGCTGCAGTGGAACGACTCGTACGTGGAGCAAGTCTTTTGCTACACGAACAACGTCCACAACAAGGATGGCGGCACGCACCTCACCGGTCTGCGCGCGGCGCTGACCAAGACCGTCAACAACTACGGCACGAGCGCGGGCATCCTCAAGGATCTGAAAACCGGCCTGTCGGGCGAAGACGTGCGTGAGGGTTTGACGGCCGTGCTGTCGATCAAGCATCCCGATCCCAGCTTCGACTCACAGACCAAGAGCAAGTTGGTCTCGAGCGAAGTCAAAGGCATCGTCGAGACCGTCGTCGGTGAAACGCTAGCTGCGTACCTGGAAGAGAACCCGGACAACGCGCGCCAGATCACCGAGAAGGCCGTGCTCTCGGCACGTGCGCGCGACGCCGCCCGCAAGGCGCGCGAGATGGTGCAGCGCAAGGGCGCGCTCGACATCTCGTCCTTGCCCGGCAAGCTGGCTGACTGCCAAGAGAAAGATCCCGCGCAGTCCGAGATCTACATCGTCGAGGGTGACAGCGCCGGTGGCAGCGCCAAGCAGGGCCGCGATCGTCGCAGCCAGGCGATTCTCCCGCTGCGCGGCAAGATCCTGAACGTCGAGCGCGCGCGCCTCGAGAAGATGCTGGGCAGCGAGCAGATCGGCACGCTGATCATGGCGCTCGGCTGCGGTGTCGACGGTGGCGGCAACTTCGAGATCGACAAGCTGCGCTACCACCGCATCATCATCATGACGGATGCCGACGTCGATGGTTCGCACATCCGCACGTTGCTGCTGACGTTCTTCTACCGGCAGATGCCCGAGACCATTCGCCGCGGCTACCTCTACATTGCGCAACCGCCGCTCTACAAAGTGAAGCGCGGCAAGCGCGAGCTGTTCTTGAAAGACGACCCGGCGCTCGCCAGGTTCTTGCTCGACGCCGGCACCGAAGGTGTCACCGTGCGCACCCAGAACAGCGACGTCACGCTGAGCGGTCAGCCGCTGCGCAACCTGCTCGACGAGCTGTTCAACTTCCGCGAGCTGTGTGGCCGCCTGCGCCGCTTCGCCGACCCGGGCGTGCTGCAGACGGTCGTGCGCGAGACCGCTCTCGACGTGGACGCCCTGCGCGACGAAGCGCGCGTCAACGACGCCGCGCGCAAGCTCGAAGTGCGCTTGAAAGAAACCTACCGCGACCTCGGCTTCGACGTGACCGTCAAAGACGACCCGGATCACGGCTGCAAGAAGCTCGAAGTGCGCACGCGTGCCGGCGTGGCCAGCCGCACCTCCACCGTGGACCACTCGCTGCTCAGCACCACCGACTGGCGCCGCCTACGCGAGCTGCAGAGCGGCATCGAAGCCCTCGGTCAGCCCCCGTTCCTGATCGGTGGCCTCGACCAAGACGACGACGCTGCAACCCAGCTCGAGAGCGTGGACGCGCTCTGGGACTTCGTCGACGCCCGCGCCCGCAAAGGTTTCCAGCTGCAGCGCTACAAGGGTCTAGGCGAGATGAACGCCGAGACGCTCTGGGAAACCACCATGAACCCCGAGTCGCGTGTTCTGCTGCAAGTGCGCATCGACGACGCCATGGAAGCCGAAGAGATGTTCAGCATCCTGATGGGCGATCAAGTCGAGCCACGTCGAGAGTTCATCGAGACGAACGCGATGAACGTGCGGAACTTGGATATTTAATCACATCCCCGCGGAGCAGCCTTCGGCTCTCCGCGTAAGTCACATCCCCGCGGAGCAGCCTTCTTTAGCTCAAGGCTTGGGCGTCTTGCGGACGAGGATCGTGAAGTCGTAGATCTCGTAGTCGTGGAGTACGGCTACGTTGCGCGAGAAGTTCCGCTTGCAGTAGTCGAACAGGAACATCGGGTCGGCGTAGTACAAGTCGCCGCGCATGCGATCGGCGTCCGAGTACTTGGTCAGGAAGTTGGCCGAGAAGCCCTTGCGACTGAGCGCGTCGAAGCGGTGTAGCGTTTTCAGCACCAGGTCGCCCCAGGCGTTGGCGTCGGTCGTGCCGCGGTAGTTGAACGGGCCGCTCGCGACCACGTAGTCGACGACCGGCAGCTGATCTTCCCGCGAGAGAAACGTGCGGCCGGGCTTGCCAGCGTGCGCTTTCTGCGCGGCTTCGATCATGCTTTCGAGCATGTCGTACCCCACGTAGTCGCCGCGAATGCCCTTCTTCTCCAGGTAGTCGGCGAGCGCGCCGTAGCCGGAGCCGTAGTCGAGGATGGAGCAAGGCGTGCTCTCATCGACCACTTTGAGGATCTGATCGAAGCGCACTTCCTGGGATGCGTCCGAGTTCCAGTCCACGCCGCGCGGAGACGCGCCGTGCTCCACGATGCGCTCGTGAAAATAGGCTTTTGCGGAGTCGAGCTCGGATGCGCTGCTCATGGTGTCTTCTTTCGGATGAGCTCGAGCGCCTGCGGTCCGGTCATGAACATCAGGTCGAGCACGCTCACCGCCGGGTCGAACGGCGGATGCAGCTGCGGGTACTCGGGGTAGTCGTAGCGCACGTACTCGAGCTGGATGCCGGCTTCGCGGAATTTGTCGTCCTCGATGTAGCTCTGCGCCGAGGGGCCACTGATGTAGTGATCGGCGCCGAGCTTCTGCAGGATGCCGATCAGTCGATCGGTCTTCTTACCCGCAACGTCGAGCTCAGAGGAACGCACGAAGCGAGTGTGCGTGATACCGAGCGCGCGCGCCAACGCGACGGTGGAGCTGATCGTGAGCTCCGCCAGGAGCTCGTCGTTGCGGCCGTAGATCTCCTGCAGCAGCGGCTCGTACTGCTGGAAGAACGGCGCTTTTCCGTAGCTCTGCTTGAGCGTCTTGAAGTGGGTCTGCGCCCAGCCTTTGTTCGGCACGATTTTCACTTCGTGGATCGGCACGTGATCGCTCACGGCGCCGCGCGCGATCACCGGGATGGTCAGCCACTGCTTGCCGTTGGCGGTCTTGATCTGGTTGCGATTGCGCCAACCGTGCTTGTCGTACTGGACGTCGTCGTAGAACACGAACACGTCGGCTTTGTCGATTTGATCGAATACGCCGCGCCACGGAATGTACGACGGCTGGAGAATGACGCACTTCATGGGCGGGTCCCGCCGTCTGTTTCTTCGCCGATCGCGTACGGCGGCCGGCCAGCGGTACGTTCGAAGACGCGCGCCAAGTACTCGCCGATGATGCCGAGCGCAAACAACTGCACGCCGCCGAATACCAAGATCGTGGCTGCCAGAAACGAGAAGCCGGGGAGCGAGCCCAGCACGAAGTACACGACGAGCACGTAGACGAACGCGGCCATGCCGAGCACGGTGAAGATCAGGCCGAGCAGGTTGGCGATCCGTAGCGGGGCGGTCGTGTAGCTCGTGAGCACGAGCAGGGACACTTCGATCAGCTTCCACAGCGTGTAGTTGGATTCGCCGGCTGCGCGCGGTTTTTCGTCGACGACCACGGAGCCGAAGCGCGTCGTACCCCACGACAGCAGGGCGTCGATCAGGACGTCGCTGCGATCGAAGGTCTTGAAGGCGTCGCGCACCGACGTGCGGATGGCGCGAAACGCGCTGATGTCGCGCACGCTCTTGGTCGCCATCACCCAGGCCACGGCGCGCTTGATGAACGCCGCGAAGAACGCACGCCACCAGCTGTGCTCGCGGCTACGCCACACCCCGTAGACCACGTCGTAGCCCTCGTCGAGCTTCGCCAAGAGCAGCGGAATCTGATCCGGGGAGTGCTGCAGGTCGTCGTCCATGGTGACGACCACCGGGAAGCGCGCGGCGCGCAGTCCGCAGAGCGTCGCGTTGTGTTGCCCGAAGTTCCGCATCAGGCAGATGCCGCGCACCGTCGGGTACTTCTGCGCCAGCGTCTTGATCAGCGGCCAGCTGCCGTCTGGGCTGCCGTCGTTGACCAGGATGATCTCGTGGCGTTCGACGGCCTGGCCGAGCGTTGCGACCAGCTGTTCGACGAGCGGGGTGAGCGTGTCCTCACCGCGGTAAACAGGGATGACTACTGAGCAATTCATGGAGGCTAAGGCCCGCTGAGCGCGCCGCGGGACGATAGCGCGGAGTGAGCTGGGGGGAAAGTGCGCGGTGGCGCTGGCGCCGTGGCGGGTTGTTCCAATTGCCCCCTCGGGGACTTTCGGCCCCCACGGCTTGTTTGCGCGGGTTGCTGCGTTTACACGGTAGCGCCGCGCCTCGTGCTAAAATGCGCGGTTCCGAAAGCCTGCGGTACAGAGGGTCCGGCCCATGCTCGAGTACAAGATCCCGTTCAACCGCGCGTCCCTCTCCGGACGTGAGATCGAGAACATCCTGCAGGCTTTTGCCAACGGGCATGTCGCGGGTGACGGAGCATTCACGCACCAATGCCACGCGCTGCTCGAGAAGATTATTTCTTCGCCCAAGGCGCTGCTGACGACCTCGTGCACGCATGCGCTCGAGATGACGGCGCTGCTCCTGAACCTGAAGCCCGGGGACGAGGTGATCGTGCCGTCGTTCACGTTCGTCAGCACGGTGAACGCATTCGTGCTGCGCGGCGTGACGCCCGTGTTCATCGACATCCGGCCGGATACGCTGAACCTGGACGAGCGGCAACTGGCGGAGAAAATCACCGACAAGACGCGCGCCATCGTGCCTGTGCACTACGCCGGCGTCGGCTGCGAGATGGACGAGATCTGCAAGCTGGCGGAGGCGCACGGCATCGCCGTTGTCGAAGACAACGCGCACGGCTTGTTTGGCAAGTACCGCGGCAAACCGCTCGGCAGCTTCGGCACGTTCTCGACCCTGAGCTTTCACGAGACCAAGAACTTGACCTGCGGGGAGGGCGGGGCGCTTCTGATCAACGACGTGAGTTACGTGGAGCGCGCCGAGATCATCCGCGAGAAGGGCACCAACCGCAGTCAGTTCTTCCGCGGGCAAGTCGACAAATACGGCTGGGTCGACCTGGGCTCGAGCTACCTGCCATCCGAGGTGCTCGCTGCGTTCCTGTTCGCGCAGCTCAATGCTTCGACGATGATCCAAGCCCGCAGGCAGGCCGTTTGGACGCGTTACTCGAGCGACTTGGCGGGCTGGGCGGGGGACAATCACGTGCGCGTGCCGGTGATTCCGGCTCACTGCGAGCAGCCCTATCACATGTTCTACATTCTGCTGCCGAACCTCGACGTTCGGCAGGCGTTCATCAAGCACATGTCCGAGGCCGGCGTGCTCACGCCGTTTCACTACGTGCCACTGCACAGCTCGATCATGGGCCAGAAGTTCGGCGGTCGCCTCGGCGATTGCCCGGTGACGGAAGACGTGAGCGACCGACTCGTACGCTTACCGCTCTTCTCGTCCCTGTCGCGCGAGGATCAAGACTTCGTGACCGCACGCGTGCGCGAGTTCAAGGTCTAACGGCGTGCGATGACCCAGGTTGCCGTTTGGGGAGGTGGAACTTGCCCGGCCCTGGCGTACGGTGACGTCCACGGACGAGGAGGAACGCGATGAGCTCGAAGGTAGTGCGACTGGCCGTCTTGGTCGCGATTTTGGCTGCCGCTTGCAGCGGCGGCAGCACCACGCGACCGCGCTACGACGCGGCGTTGCCCGATGCGGGCGCAGCGACGCCAGTCTCCGCGCTGAGCATGCAGGACAAGCAGCAGCTGTGTCGCAGCTTCGACGTCTACGCCAACACGTACGTCGATCTCGACGCGGTCGCGTACTTGGCGTGTCTGCCGGTGGCCATCTTCACGACCGTGAACGAGCAGGCATGTCAGGCGAGCCTGAACAACTGCCTCGCGCTGTTCCCGAAGCCGATCACGGTCAGCGCTACGGCGCACACCGATTCGCTGTGCTTCCAGAGTCTCGACCAATGCAACGCCACGGTCGCTCAGCTCCAAGGTTGCGCGAACGTGAACGTCGACCGCGCGCTCGAGGTGTACCAGGGCTGGTCGTGCAATCGCGCGAGCGACCCGGCGTATCGGCAGATGGCGCAGGCGATGAGTAGCACGGTGCAGGTCTGCACCAACGTGAACAACTCGTGCAATCAGTTCGCGCAGGTGGGTGCGTCTAACACCCCTCAATGAAAACACGCGTCAGCGTGTGCGCGGCTTGTCGATCGAGAGCACGCCCAGCAAGCGGTCGTGAATCCCGCCGAAGGCGCCATTCGACATGGCCACGATCGTATCGCCGGGCTCGGCGAGCGCGGCCACGCGCGCGACGATCGCATCGATACCGTCGGTGGCCTCGGCGGTCTTGCCAAGCGTGCGCAGCTGCGCGGCGATCCCTGCCACGTCGAGGCGCTCACTCTCCGGAATCTCGGGTCGACCGACCGGCGCGAGCAATGTGACGTCCGCGGGCGCGAACGCCGCTGCATACGCGTCTTGATGCACGCGTCGCGATGCCGTGGCGCTGCGCGGCTCGAAGACCGCGAACAGCTTGCCTTCTGGATGGCGAATGCGCAGCCCGCGCAGCGTCTCGAGCACGGCTGTCGGGTGATGCGCGAAGTCGTCGTAGACGCGCACGCCGCGTGCCGTGCCGCGTAGCTCTTGGCGGCGCTTCACACCGGCGAACGAGGTCAGCGCGTTGCTGAGCGCGCGCAGTGGAACATCTGCGGCCATCGCACACAGCGCGAGCGCGGCGACGGCGTTCTTCAAGTTGTGCGTGCCGGACAGCGGTGTCTGCAGCCGGCCGCAGGACGAGCCGCCCACGAACAGATCGAATGGCAAGAGCTCGCCCGTGGCGTATACCGGGGCCGCCAACCACTCGGGCGTCACCTCACCGGTGTCTTCACCGTCGAGCGCGTAGAACGACACACGGCAGCGCGCATGCTTCGCCACCGCGCGCACTTCGGGATCGGCGCCGTTGGCCACGAGTAAGCCCGACTGTGGAATGCGCTCGACGAAGCCGATGAACGCGCGCCGATAGCTGTCCATGTCGGGATAGATGTCGGCGTGGTCGTGCTCGATTGCTTGCAGGATGGCGACCTCGGGCGTGTAGTGCCAAAACTTGGGCGTCTTCTCGAAGAACGCGCTGTCGTACTCGTCACCTTCCACGACGAACGGCGCGCCAGGCGCAGCGAAGCGAAAGCTCTCGTCGAAGCCGAGCGGGATACCGCCGATCAGAAAACCCGGCGCGAGGCCCGCTTGATCGAGCAAGTGTGCACACAGCGCGGTGGTCGTGGTCTTGCCGTGCGTGCCTGCGATCACGAAGCTGCGACGTCCCGAAAGGCACTGATCGCGCAGCGCTTGCGGAAACGACGTGTAGGTCATGCCGCCATCGATCGCGGCGCGCGCCTCGGGGTTGCTCGAGCGACAGACGTTGCCCACCACGACTAAGTCCGGGCGGGGAACCAGGTTGTCGGCCGTGTAGCCGGCTCGCTTCTCGATGCCCCAAGCTTCGAGCGCGTCGCCCATCGGTGGATAGAACGCCGTATCGCTGCCGGTCACGCGATGGCCGGCCTTTTTGAGCAAACCCGCCAGGGATCCCATGCCCGTGCCGGACACGCCGATCAGATGAACATGCATGATCACACTGTCTTACAGTGCGGACCGGGAGGCCGCCAAATTCGTAGGAGCGAAAGCCCCGCGAAAGGCCCTCGGGGTTGACAGGCCAAGGCCCGCCCCCATACTGGTTTACAGGTAGCCATGGCGAAGGAACAGCAAGCGAAACCGACCCTTCCCGAGCGCAAAAAGCCCACCGACAGCCTGGGCAAGAAGGTGTCCGACCAGATCGATTCGTTGATCGGTCGCCTGCGCGACGTGCTCGAAGAGATGGTCGCGCCCGCGCCGGTCCCCGTCCGCATCCCGGTTCGCTCTCGCGGCTATCGCCGCTAACGGCTACCGTCGCGAACCGCGCATCGTTCAGGTTCGCGCGCGCGCGTAGCGCATGCGTAGATCGAACAGGATGTCGGTCAGCAGGCGTTCTTCTTCGCCGCTCAGGTTGCCGCGCGTCTTCTGTTCCAACAGGCCGAGGATGTCGATGCTCTGGCGAGCCATCGGTAGGTTCACTTCGCTCTTACCGGCGTAGCCGCCGGGCGCTTGTCCTAGGTGAATGAGCGCGGACGCATTGAGCGATAGCACGAAGATGTCGAACGTCATCGGTGGGATGTTGGTTTGGTCTTCGCGCTCATCTTCGCGCTCATCTGCATCGAGCGCTTCAGACTCGTTCGTAGGCCCGCTCTCAGGCTGCTGCTGGTTGGCCATGGCGTTCCTGATCTACTCGGTGAGCTGTGAATCGGACACGTTCGCGCTCACGTTCGGTTCCGGTTCCGGCGCCGGCGCAGCAACGGGTTGCGTCGAGATTGCGCGCGCTACGTTATCGCTCATGTCGGGCAGCGCGTCGATTGCCTTCGCGTACTCCGCTGCGTTCAGCAACCCGTTTTGCAGTGCGCGGCCTACGACGCGCTTGTCGAGGAGGAGTTGTTTGATGAGCATGGCCGCATAGTGAAAAGACGCGCCGCATCTGTCAACGCAGGTGCTGCGAACCAAAGCACTCAGAACAGGCCGATTGAAAACTGCAGCGTGCCGAACGGCTCGTCGAGGCCGCGCCGACGCTTGAGCACGATGCCGTAATCGACGGCGATCGGACCGACAGGCGTGGCGAGACGAATGCCCGCGCCTACCGTAGGACGCAGGTCGAAAGGGTTCATCTTCGACGCATTCGCCCACAGATTGCCGATGTCGGTGAAGAGACCGCCGCCGAGCTGCCCGTAGATGGGAAACCGCAGCTCGCCCTTGAGCAATAAGAACGCGTCGCCGCTGCGCACGACGGCGTTGGGCGAGAGCTTCGGGTCCGCGAGAATCTTGTCGGCGACGTCCTGCGGGATCAGCTCGTCTTGGAAGTACGCGCGCATGCTGTCGACGCCACCCAAGAAGAACGCGCGGTTCGGGTAGGTCTTCGAGTCCGTGGTCAAGTGGATGATTCGGCCGACGCGCGCTTGGCCCGCGAGCACGACGCCGCGACCGAGCGGCACGTAGCCGCTGCCCGTGAGCTCCAGCTTCAAGAAGCGGCTGACGAACTGCGTCTTGCCCGTGACGATGTCGACCTCTTGACTCGCGAGCGTGGCCGCAACCTCGGTCGCAGCCGATACGAAGAAGCCCTTGGTCGGCACGAACGGACTGTCGCGCCGGTCGTAGCTCGCGGTCGTGCGCAGCGCAGCGAGAGTCGAGTTGCCTTCCGGCACGCGCAGAAGACGCCGCAGGCGTGGATCCTTGGTCATCGCCAAGTAGTCGTTCAGCGCTTCGCGTACGAAGAGATCGACGTTGTTGTTCTCGAGATCCGCGGCCTCGACCAACGTGACACGCTTCACGGGCCGCTCTGTGAAGCCGACCGAGACACCGTTCTTGTCCAAGCCGAAGTCGCGCTCGTTGTCGCGCACGTGCACGAGATCGATGTTGGTGCGCGTGCTGCCGAGGCCCGGCAAGCGCGGGATCACCGTGCCGAGCGAGATGTTGCGCTCCAGGCGCTTGACCAGCGACAGGTTGTCGAAGCGATCGCGCAGCACCTTTTGCGCGAAAAACAGCTGGTAGGCGAAGTTGACGCGCAGCGTGAGGCTCACCGCGTGATCGAACAGGTTGCGGTAGCCGTACTCGAAGCCGCCGCGCACACCTTGGCCCGTGCTGATGCCCGCGGTGAAGTCGAGGAACTGGTTCTTGCGCTCGCTGACGGTGACCACGACCGGCTTCACACGCGCCGGCAGATCCGGATCGCCCAGCTCGACCGATACGCCCGTGAACACGCCCAGCGACTGCACGGCCTGCGCGCTCTCTCGCGCCTTCGACGGCTGGAACAGATCGCCTTCGTGGAACTTCAGCACGCTGCGAATGAACGCCGTGCTGGTGCGTTCGGCGCCGTGCACCACGATCTCGCCGATGTGCACCGGAAAGCGTTCCACGATTTGAAAGCCGACCTCGGCGCGCGTGCGATCGCGCGAGAAGCGGACGCTCGGCTCGATCTTGACGAACATGTAGCCGCGCTCTTGGTAGAGCTCCTGCATCTTCAGCCGTGCTTCTTCCAGGAGCAGATACGAGAACGGCTGATTGCGCGTCAGGCCCGACGCGAGCAACAGATCGCGATCGCTTACCTGCGCTTGGCCGCGCAACACCACGTTGTGGATCAGCGTGCGCGCGCCTTCTACGACCGGAATGCTGACCGTCGCGCGCGTGGCGCCGACGCGCTCCAGGTTTTCAGGGCCGACCTTCACGTCCAAGTAGCCTTCGGCCTGGTACAGCTCCGTGATGTGCTTGAGCGCGTCTTTGTAGGTCGGCGCGTAGTAGGTGCGCGCTGGCTGCTTGTCCATCGGACGCGGCACCTGGCGCTGCTTGGAGGTCTCGGAGTCGGCTTGGTTTCCGGTCGAGACATCGTCGAAGACGGCCGAGTCGACGGTGTCGACCAGCTCGCCGCCGGGCAGATCTTCTTCCAGGTAGCTCTCGAGCTGATCACGCAGGAAGTCCTGCGCGAAGTGGTGAGCCCCGCCGAAGTCGATGCCGACCACCTCGAGTTGCGCGCCGGCCTGTACGCGGATCGTGAGCGTCGCAGTCTTGCCCGGCACGAGCGTGCGGCGTTCGACCGCGACGCGCGCATCGATGAAGCCGTGGCGCGCATACACGTCACGCACGCGCGCAGGCATGGCGTCCAGGGTCTGTGCGGACAGGTGCTCGGCGGTGAGCTTCAGCGAGTCGACCACGTCGCGCGCGGTGAGCGGTGTCGCCCCGCGCACTTCCAGTGTGTAGCGAGGACCGACGTGCGCAGGGAACGCCACCGACGCGCGCTCACCTTCGATCGTGAGCACCGGCGTCTCGAGCGCCGCTTCGAAGAAGCCGTGGCTGCGCAGCAAGCGCTCGCCTTTCGGCACGCTCTCGCCGAGCGAGCGGCGATCGAGCACGTCGCCCATCGACACGCCCATCGCGCCGAGCACGGCGCCCGGGTCGCGCGGTGCGTCGCCCGAAAACGAGATCGACGTGATGCGCGTGGGCGCCGCCTCGTCGACGTTGATCATCAGCACCTTCACGGCCGGGTCATCCGTGTCGCGAAACGTGGCGTCGACGCGCGCGCCGAGGTAGCCGTGCTCGGCGTAGAGCTTGCGTACGTTGCCGGCCAGCTCTTCGAGCTGTGGCGTCTCGACCTCCGAACCTGCCGCAATGCCGAGCGCGTCGATCACGCCTTGATCGGGCACATGCGCATTGCCGCTCACGTCGATACGCCGCAGCGTGATGCGCGGCACGAGATGAAAGATCAGGCGTGCGCCGGCGGGGATCGCCTGCACGTCGATCTGCACGTCGATGAAGCGGCCGCTCGCGAGCAGCTTCTTGGTCGCATCGCGCAGCAGCTCGCGCGTCAGCCTCTGGCCGAGCCCGATGCCGGCTTCACTCGGAGGCTCGACGCTGTCGTCTTCGCCCGCGACACGCAGCTCGGCGATCGGCTGGCCGCGCAGCGGCTCCGGGATCTCGGCGTGCGCGCGGCCGAGCAGGCATGCCCACAGCAGCACGGCGAGGATCCGTGTGACGATAGCCCTGGGCATCGCGAGGCCGAAATCCTAGCCTAGAACGCGCCGCCACGGGTGCTTTGCGTCAGTCGAACTCCAAGCGCCACTTGAGGTCGACGCCGACGTCGCTGAGCTGCGAGGCGCTGTTCGCGGTCTGGTTGCTGTAGACCGCATCCACGCTGGTCTTGTCGTTGATCTGGTATTCGACGCCGGTGCTGAAGTCGCGCGATTGGGACAGGCCGGTGGCGGCGTCCAGGCGCAGGCGATCGGTCAGGCGCTTGCCCACGTGCAGCTGCGGCTCGGTGCGGTTGTTGCGCGGCGAGTACGCGCTCGCGATGTGCACGTCGTCGATCGCCGGGATCGCGCGCTGCACCTCGCGATCGACGCCGGTGACCGACGACAGCGCTTCGAGCGCCGCGGTGCCGGTGAGATCGGAGGTCTGCAGCTGCGCGAGCTCGCTGTGGGTCATGCCCACGGCCAAGAGGAGCGCGATGTCGTCCTCGGACAGATACGGATCGCTCTGCAGCTCGAATTGAAACGACTCGGGCGTGCCCCAGGCATGAACACCGATGTGCCAGTTCACTTGGCCGAGCTCGGCGCGCCGACGTACGTCCGTGATCGCGTGCACGTCGAAGCTGGGCTGGATGCGCACCGCGCTGTCGAAGCTGATCTCGCCTTCCTTGATCTCGAACGGCCGATCGCGCAGGCGCACGGTGCCGCGCCGGATGCTCATGTTGCCGAGCAGGCCGAAGCGTTGGTCGGTGCCTACCAAGCGGAACGGCTCCTTGGCGTCGTCGATCACGATCACCGCGTCGATCAAGTTGTTCTCGACGTGCATCGGTTCGGCGTCGACGATGCGCAGATCGAGCGCGAGCATGTCGTCGTCCGGGTCGTAGCTCTCGACGTCCTTGCGTTCTTTTTTGGCAAAGTCGTTGATGGTGCGGCCCATGGTGATCGCGCGCGTGTAGCGCGTGCGTGACAGGTGCAACGTGCCGGTGAGCTTCGGCAGGCGATCGCCCTTTTGCCACGCCAGCACCGACTGTCCGCCGAGTGTCAGGCTGATGCCTTCGCGCGGTGTCAGCGCCAGTCGATCGGCGCCGATCTCGAAACGATAACTACCCAGGCTGCGACCGTTCAGCGCCGCAGCGCCGCTCACGTGCAGCTCGCCGCCCATCGTCTGGGCGTTCCAGTTCTCGAAGATCACGCGCTGCGCGCTGAACGTGATCTGGCCGTCGATGTTCTGCAGCGGGAAGGGCAGCGCGTCGAGGCTGAGGGCCGCGTGGTTCACGCTGGCGCGACCGAACACGGCGGGGTGATCGAGCTGGCCGGTGACCTTGAAGTCGAGCGAGGCGCGGCCACTCGCCTGGTGCAGCGCATGCACGAAGCTCGGCAAGATGCCCAGGTCGAGATCGCCGTTGAGATCGAGCGCGAGCCCGCCTTGCAGCGAGCCGCCGCCGCTGACCGTGAGCACCGAGCCGGGTCCCGCGAACGAGGCGCGCTCGACCCTGAAATTGCCGGTGTCGAAGCTCGCAATGATCGGTCCGTCGTTCTTCAGCTTCACGCCGAGCTGCCCGACTTCGAGTTGGTCCAGGCGCAAGTCGCCCGCGAGCGCGCTCGGCGTGAGCACGGCGCCGCCGCGCAAACGTACCAGGCCCGTGACTTCGCCTTCCGGCGGCGCTTGCTTGCCGGTGCGCGGCAACAGCTTGCCGAACGGAAACTTGTCGAAGCGTACGTTCCCGCGCAGCGGATACGCGCTGGTGCGCCCAACCGCGAGATCGAACACGATGTGTCCGTCGAGCGCGTCGCCGCACACCAAGTACGCCATCGGTTCGTCGAGCGCCGGCGTGAGTCCGTCGGCGGTGTGCATCGGTGGATCCGGCGGCCAGCTGCCGCGCGCCAGGCCTTCGCGTGCGTGTGCGCAGCTGATCTCGTCAGGTGCAACGCCTTCTTTCCAGTCCAGAGCGGCCTTCACGTACGGATCGCTCTTGCTGGTCAGCCGCACGTAGCTGCGCGCGTCGCCGAGCGGGCTGCCGGCGTAGCTGAGCCCGGTCGCGATCACGTCGAGCTCGGCGAGGGGAGTCGGTGCGGGGCCCTTGATCGTGCCCGTGATGCTGTAGTTGCCCGACAAGTCGGGGGCACGCTCCGAGAGGCCTTCGGTGTCGGCGATCGCGATCTTGTCGGCGACGGCCACGAGATCGAGCGTGCCGCCCTGCACCATCTTGCCCGACACGTTGACCGTACCGCGGCCCTTGTGCAGCGAGAAACGCTCGATGTCGAGCTCGCCGCCGCGGTAGCCGAGCGTGTGATCGAGCCAGTTCCAGCTGCCGGTGAAGTGACCGCCGGCGAACCGGAAGCCCGACAGCTCGGCCTGCGCGATCGCGAGATCCATGGTCGCGACCATCGTGCCGTGCGGCGAATCGTGCGGGAAACCAAGCGTGTAGCGCAGCTGGGCCTCGCCGCTCACGACACCTTGGTAGCCCGTGTAGCGCTCGTCGTCTTCGTAGTGAAAGACGTGATAGAAGTCCTGCATCTCCAGGCGGTCGACCTGGAGCTTGGCTTCGATCGCGAGCTTACTGTCGTTGAAGTCGAGCACGAAGTCGTTCGCGACGAAGTGGCTGTCGCGCTTCTGGATGGACAGGCGGGGAAAGCGCACGGCCTCTAGGTTGCGCTCCAGCGCGAAGTCGGACTCCACGTTGCCGAACGGGAACGTCGCGAACGCGAAGTCGTCGAAGTGCATGTGACCCGACACGCTGGGCTGCGAAAACGAGCCCTCGACCAGCACCTCGAAGCCGCCCTTGCCAGCGAGCGGGAAGTCGACGAGCGGTGTCACGTCCTGCAGGTCGAGCAGATCGCCGGTGGCGCGCACGCGCAGCGAGTTGTCGAAGCCGAGCAGCACCTCGTGCACGTGCAGGCGCGAGTTGCGCATGCCGACGTCGATGTCCGAGAGCGTGATGCCCTTCGGCTTGATGCTGACGTTGCCGTTGAGATTCGCGCTGGCCACGGCGATCACGTTGTGCGCAGGTACGACGTGCCAGGCGTCGCGCGTGATCTTGAAGTCGCGCGTGGGCATGCGCAGCGGGCCCGCGACGTCGAGCGGGTCGAGCGTACCGCGCAGCTCGAGGCCGCCCGCCAGCTTCCAGTCGACGATCGCGTTCGGCGAGATGCCCAGCTGCTCCATGAGCTTGCCGAACTCCACGTCGTTCACGTGCGCTTTCACGTCCAGTGGCAACCCTTTGCCGAGCGACAGCGAGCCGGAGAGGTCCACCGAGCCACCATCACGAATCAAGGCGGCGTTGCCATCGAAGCGAATCAGCTTCTTGTCCAGCGAAAGCGACAGCTCCACGTCTTCGCCGAAGCCGTACTGGTCGAGCACGGCGCGATGCAGCGACACGTGCGCTTCACCGCGCGGACCTTCGGTGTCGCCCGTGATGGTGCCGTGGGCGCGCAGGTCGCCTTCGATGTTGGGCAGCTCGACCGGCAGCGGCCAGCGATGCAGCTGCTGCAGATGGAAGCGTACGTCGAACGAGCCGTGGTACGACGAGCCGATCGGCAGCTCGAGGTTGGTGTCGCGCACGGTCACCGTCAGCTCGGGGCTCGCGACCTTGAACAGATCGATCTGCACGTTCTCGTCGGTGATGCGCGCGCGCGCCACCAGCTTGCGCAGCTCGTCGCGACCCTTCCGATGCTTCACGTAGCCGCTCGGCGACGACAGCGTGATGCCCAGCACCTCACGCTGCGTGGAATCGAGGAACACCTCGATGTGCGAGAGCTCGCCCTGCGCGTCGGGCGCGGCGTCGACCACCAAGCGCGAGCGCTTCACGTACAGCTTGTCGAACGGCAGGTCGACGCTGAGCCCGCCGCCTGCGCTGGGCTTGGTCTTCGGCCCGTTCAGCAGCTTGCCGTTGCGGATCAACAGCCAGACCGTGGCCTTGTCGATCGTGATCGTGTGCAGATCCAGCTTGCCGCGAAACAGCGCCGCCCACGACGGCCGGATGCGCAACACCTTCGCTTCGACCAGGCGTCCGTACTGCGGATGATCGAGCGTGATCCCGCTCGCGACGATCGCGAAGCTGCTCGGCTCCACGTCCACGTCGCGGATCACCGCGGACAGGCCCAGCTCCGCGCGGATCGCGCGCTCTGCTTCCTGGCGCGCGTACTCGCGCATGGCCGGCGTGCGCGCGAATGCTGCGAGCGCCATCGGAGTCGCGACGACGACGAAGCACACTGCGAGCAGGCGCTGAAACCACGAGCGGCGGCGTTTGGGTACCTGCTGCGCCACGAGACCTTGTTTACTTCCCGAAAACCCGAGGGGTGTGCGTAGCACGCAGCCGCAGGGAGGGCCCCTTGGCTACCTGAACGCCCTAGCAAGGGGAGGAGTATTCGGTGGGTGTCTCAGGAACGGAAATTCTCAGCAAGTCCGAGACTTGGGCCGTGCTCGGCGCGGCCCTGCGAGGAGTATGCTAAGAGCCCACCGGACCATGGATCCCGCCAGCTTCATGCAAGGCCTGACGCGCGAGACCGCGATTCGCCGCGATGCGCTGGGTCGCTGGTTCCACGACGGCCAGCCGCTCGAGCACCCGAACCTCGAGCGCGCGTTCGATCGCTGGGTGGAGCGCGCGGAAGACGGCCGTTATTGCCTCAAAAACGACATCAATTGGGCGTACATCGCGCTCGAAGGGGCGCCGTTCTTCGTGCGCACCGTGCAGCTTCTGCCGGACGGGGTCGACCTGTGCCTGTCCGACGACCGCACCGAGCGCTTGGACCCGAGCAGCCTGCGCGAGGGCCCGGATGGCGCGCTGTACTGCGAGGTCCGGGGCGGCACGCTGCCGGCCCGCTTCGATCGCCACGCCATGCAACAGCTCGAAGCCCTCTTGCGCGAAGACGACCGCGGCGTGTACCTCGCGCTCGGTGCTAGCAAGATCCGGCCGCCGCGCGTGGCCGACCCTTTGACCCACAAAAGCCCGGCATGACCACCCAAGCGAAATCCGCGCGACCCGCACCAACCGGTGGCGACGGCAAACTGGCAATCCGCGAGCTGGTCGTGGCCTTGGTCGTGCTCGCGCTCGGTGCACCACTGGTGTTCACGTTCGCGCGCGCGATGGCCGACGGCGAGCAGCGCCGCAGGCAAGGGCCGCTGCGCGCGTTGCTCGGCGACGACGTGTACGAGCACGTGGTGCGCGGCGAGAAGACCGAGCTCAACT
>JADGRF010000121.1 GCA_017881055.1 Sandaracinaceae bacterium | reverse complement strand
GTGCAGAGCAACGCCGCACGTCTGCTGGAACTGCACGCCGCGATGACGCCTGTGCGCGAAGAGATCGAACGCATGTACGCGCGCTGGGCGGAGCTGGAAGCGCTCGTGAAGGCGCTGTAGGTCCGTCCGGGCGGGTCCGTCGGGCTCACACGCGCACTTGTCGTACGGCTGCTCCCAGGCGGGGGTGTCACCGCAAAGTGACATCATGCTGGTTTTCGAGCACGGCAGAAGCGAGCAGCTCGTGGAAGCCTGCGTCTCGCTACGGGACCCCGACACGCGTGAACGCGAGCTGCGCGCGCTCGATGACGCGATGACCGAGCTGCGCATCTCGAAAGCCTCGATCGTGACGCTCAACGAGGACGAAGTCATCGAACGTGGTCGTAAGCGTATCCACGTGCTTCCATTCTGGCGTTGGTGCCTCGACCTGTGAGTGAGCATGCCCAGCAATGCCCCTCTAATCAATACATAATATTGACACATATGTCATGATTGTGCATTGATAATACCGTGCCTCTTTCCGCCCGCCAGTGCGTCGAGATGTTTCATCTCGTGTTGCTGCGCGCTCTCTCGGCCAAGGGCGAGGACAAGGCGCTCATCGCGCTGAAGGGCGGCTCTAACCTGCGCTGCTACTTCGGCAGCGTGCGCTACTCCGAGGACATCGACTTCGATGTGTTCGTGATCGCGCCCGGCACGCTCCGGAACAAGGTGGAGCGCCTCTTGCGCTCACCGCTGATGACAACTCCGCTCAAGACACGCGGCATCGAGATCACGGACACGACCGCGCCGAAGCAGACGGATACGACCCAGCGCTGGAAGGTCGGCCTGCGCGCGCAACACATCGGTGTCCCCCTCCGCACCAAGATCGAGTTCTCGCGAAGAGACACCAGCGCGGCGACTGCATTCGAGAGCGTCGATCGCGAGCTGCTGCGCCCCTACGGCCTCACCCAAGTCCTCGCCACGCACTACACGCTGCCGGCCGCCATCGAACAGAAGATCCATGCGCTCGCCGGGCGCGCCGAGCCGCAGGCGCGCGACGTCTTCGATCTCAACTTGTTGCTCGCGCGATCGGACGCGAGCAAGCTCGGCTCGAGCCCCGCAAGCAAGCGCCGTGTGTCCGACGCGATCGAGCATGCGATGGGCATCTCGTTCGACGAGTACCGAGCCAAGGTCATTGCATACCTCGACCCGGACCAAGCCGCGCTCTACGCGAGCCGCGACGCGTGGAGCGCCATGCAAGACGCTGTCGTTGCGCATCTCGAAGGCCTGCGATGAATTCACGGGACGCCTACGCAGCGCTGCGGAAGCTCGGCGCTCCTGTCATCCGCACGGCAGACGCGGCGGCGGCGTGGCATCAGTCCGCTGCGGCCGCATCGAAGATGCTAGCGCGCCTAGCCGAGGCCGCGTTGGTGTTCGCGGTGCGGCATGGGACGTGGTGGGTCGATGGGTCGGTGGATCCTTATCGTCTGCCGCAGCACCTGACTGCGCCGTTCGAGAGCTATCTGTCGTTGCAGACCGCGTTGCAGCTGCACGGACTCGTCGAACAGATCCCAGAAGTGTTCTACGCGGTCACGCTGGCACGAACGCAGCGAATCGAGACGCAGGTGGGGAGCTTTTCGTTTCATCACCTCGCACCGGAGGTGTTCGGCGGGTACGAAGAGAGCGAGAAAGGCGTGAGGATTGCCAGCGCGGAGAAAGCGCTGTTCGACTATGCGTACTTGTCGGCGGGGAAGTCGCGGCTGTTTACGTCGCTGCCGGAGCTGGAGTTGCCAAAGACCTTTCGGCGGGCGGAGCTGAAGCGCTGGCTGGCGAGGATTCCATCGGAGCGGAGCCGCACGATCACGCGGGAGAAGTTGGAGCAGTTGCTGGGGTTGTGAGCTCGCTCGCGCTGCTACAATCGTCCGGTGTCCGCTCGATCAGCGTCGTTTCATTCTGGAGGACTTCTCGCGCTCGGCGCGGCGGTGACCTTCGGCACCACCATTCCGGTGATCGCTCGCTTCGGCAGTGGGGTTGGTGCCTTCACGACGGCCGCGTTGCTCTACTTCGGCGCCGCCATTTCGGGCGTGACGCACATCCTTCGACGGCCTCGCCATGCAGCCATGCAGCGGCGCGATCGGCTGCAGCTCGTCGGTGTCTCACTCTTGGGTGCCGCGATCGCACCCGCTCTCTTCGCATGGGGCCTGCAACACGCGGGTGCAACCGCAGGCTCACTGCTTCTCAACCTGGAAGCCGCGTTTACGTTGCTGCTGGCACGCGTCATCTATCGTGAATCGTTGACGCGACAAGCCGCGAGCGCGCTGGTCGTCATGACCGTGGCCGGCATCGTGCTCGTGCTCGACTCACGGCACCACGGCTCGGCGATTGCCAGCGTCGGCGTGCTCGCGCTGACAGGAGCAACGCTCTTCTGGGCCCTCGACAACACGCTGACGCGCAGACTCTCGCACTACGACCCGCTGCAGATCGTGACCGGCAAGAGCGCAATCGGTGTCTTGGCCACGGTTCTCGTCGCATGGAGCATGCACGAGCAGCTTCCGCAGTTGCTGCCCTGCGCTGCGTTGATCGCGTGCGGTGTCGTCGGGTACGGCACGAGTCTCCGCCTCTATCTTCTCGCGCAACGCCAGATCGGCGCATCGCGCACCGCGTCCATCTTCGCCGCCGCCCCGTTCATCGGCGCTGCTTGCGCCAGCCTGCTCGAGATGCGCGTCCCGAGCCTGATGACCATATTCTCCGGCGTCCTGTTTGCCACAGGCGTCGCGCTCCATCTAGCCGAGCATCACGCGCATCGGCACCGCCATCAGCCACTCGAACACGAGCATGCTCATCGGCACGACGACGGCCATCATGGGCACCACCACTGGCCTCCCGTCACGGGTGAACACTCGCACCGTCATCGCCACGAGAACGTCGAGCACGAGCACGAACACGGCCTCGACCTGCATCACGACCACCACACATGAGAAACGCGTCGAGGAGCTCGAGCTACCCCCTCTGTGGCACCGTTTCCAAGGCGACGCTCGGGCGGCATCGTATACGACAGTGCATTTCGGGCGCGAGCCCGCAGAAACGAGCGACGTTGCTATCGAGGAAGCGGACGCTTTTCGGCTCGTCCGCTGAAACGCGCGCCGGCCAGGTTTACCGCCAGACGTACGGCGGCGGCAGCGTAACGTCACTGCCGTTTTGGCTCTGCGACGTGTTGTCCACGATGCCGGAGTACGCACCGCTGGTTGGGCCGAAGCCTTGGCCGCGAAGCTCGACATCGCCGAGCAGCTGCGCCGTGCCGGAAAGCGATTGCCCAGGCTCGAAGAAGCCCAACGGGTAGAACGTCGTGCGCGCCTGCGCCGAGCCGCCGACGTCGAAGCCGCCGTTGGCTGCGGTGGTTCCCACGATCGTGAGTGCGCCGACGACACCGCCCGTGACGTTGCCGCGCACGACGGTCGCGTGATCCTCGATGCGCGCGTCGCCGCTGACGTTGCCGCCCAACACGCGCGCGTATGGCCCGACGTACACGCTCGCAGGCAGGTTCGCCGGACCGCAGCCGCCGCCATTCGCGACGCGCGTCAGGCCCGTCGGACACGCGGCCTGTTGGCCACCGACGAAGCCGTCAGGCCAGGCGTGCTCCAGCGCGATCATGTACGGATAGCGATAGATCGACGCATACGCTTGGTCCCACACGATGTGTTGCTGCACGGAGGGTGTGGCCATCACGACCAGAAACAGTGACTCACCCGCGCCAACGCAGAAGCTCAGCTCACCGTCCGTGCCATGTTGCAGCTGACTGTAGCGCGGCGTGGTGATGCCCGCGTCGGTCGCGACCAGACCCCAGCGAAAGTCGGCGTTCGCGCCACTTTGCAACACGCCGCGAAACGAGACGCGCACCTGCGTGGCTCCGGCGTCGGGCACGAGTCGCACGAGGTTGTAGCCCCAGCGCTGTGGCGCCCAGTACGCCGGACTGACGAAGCGTCTGTGGTCGGCGTAGCTGGCGTCGAGCGGCTCGAGGCGCGTGAGCCGAACGTGTCGCTCCGACTTGGATTCGTCGGTCGGTAGGCCGTACTGCGACTGATAGAAGGCGCTCTGGTTTTGGCCCTCCGTCGCAGCCGGCTGCGGATCGCGGTAGTCCCAGGTCACGTTGTGCATCGCCCACTCGCCGAGAAAATCGTTGAGCTGGCTCAAGCTCCAGCCGCGCGAAGACATGATGTTGTCGAACGGGTCGGCGCTGGCTTGCGCGGCGGTCCAGATGTCGTTGACCGCCTGATAGCAGTACCTGTCCTTGAGGTACTCCATGAACTGCCAGTTGCAGTACCGGTCGCGTGTCGAGCCGAGATACAGATGCGGCGCATTCACCAGCAGCTCCGAGCAGTGCACGCTCGCGTTCTGCGACGGCAACGCGTGGTACTCAGGCAGCTGCTGCGCGCGCCAGTTCGCGTGGCTCTCCCAAATCCAACCACAGGTGTTCGACGTTGGGCAGCGGAGGCCGTGCGTCGTCGACTGCACCGCGTGCATGAATTCGTGCGCGAGGCCCCAGTGATCGGCCGTCGCGCCCGGGCCGACCCACATGCCCATGTAGCCCGTGCCCCAACCACCGCCCGTCAAGCCGCTGCCGGTACGGATCACGAGGCTGGCTTTGTACTTGGTGGCCGACTGGCAATACGGCTCGGGAAAGAAGATTGGGCTGCCGAACAAGGTCGGCCAGATCGTGTTCTCCAGCGTGCCGGTCGCATCGCTGCATTGCTGCTGGGTGATCGTGCCGGTCGGAGAGTGCACGGCGAAGTGCGCGCTCTGGCACACCAGCGGATCGCCCGTGGTGGAACCTGGATCCTGCCAGGTGCCAGGCATGCACGTGGTGGTGGCAGGCGCGGTGGCGCAGCCGCTGGCCCAGGTGGTCTGCGTCGTGCCGGGGTCGCACGCGTCGTCGCCGCCATCGCCGCGCGCCGCGGCGTCTCCTGCGTCAGCTGCAACCGCGCCGCTGTCCGCCCTGCCTGTGTGGGTCGTGCCGCTCGTGCCCGTATCGCTGCCAGCGTCCGCGGCGCCGCTCGGGCACTGGCCTGCCTGGCAACCCGCCGAGGCGTCCGACGTCTTCAACCCGGGACGCTGACTGCACGCGAGCGTGAGCACAGCCAGCACCGCCAATGAAATGAATCGAACGCGCAACATGCACGCAAGAAGTGGCACAGGCCCCGCTCGAAGGGTCAGCAAAAAGCCCTGGGCCCTC
>JADGRF010000012.1 GCA_017881055.1 Sandaracinaceae bacterium | reverse complement strand
GCGGTAGATCGGAGCGCGGTCGCCGCCACACGCGGCGAGCTGCCCGATGGCGAGCAGCACGGCGCGACGGATGACACGCTGCAAATCCGCAGAGGGAGATTGTGGAGGTCTCATGAGTGGAACAAGCATACGTCGAACACCCGGTGGAGGCGACACCGATCGTAGTGCACGCGAAAGCCGCGTAAACCACGGCTGCGGTAGCGCGCTGGCGGTAGCCGGCATTAAGCGTGTGCCCAGTCTGCCAGCCGCCCCGCGCCGCGTCACCCGCCTGCGCAGCACCCCTGGCGGCGGCGTTCACGGCGCTGGTGAGCGACCCCGAGGTGAAAGCTCGCTTGATCGCCGATACCGAAGAAGCCGTGATGCGTGGCGTGTTCGGTGCGCCGACCTGCTTCGTCGGCGACCAGCTGTTCTTCGGCCAGGATCGCCTGGATTTCGTGCGCGAAGCGCTCACCCGCCCATCCGACATTCCACCCGTGGATCTGACAGCCATCCGAAACTTCGTCGTGCTCGGGGATCAGGTTGCGACTGCTGGGCAACCGACCGAGCAGCAACTGTCGACAGTGCGCTCCCATGGCTTCGAGCTCGTCGTGAACCTCGGTCTGCTCGACCCGAAATATTGCTTGCCCGACGAGGCTCGCACCGTGGCGGCGCTCGGCATGGCGTACCACCACATCCCCGTCGACTTCCAAAATCCGAAGGCGTCGGACTTCGACGAGTTTCGAACGGTCATGCGTAGCGCGCAAGGCAGCAAGGTCTTCGTGCACTGCGCTGCGAACTACCGCGTGGCCTGTTTCATGGCGTTGTTCGGCGAAGCGGAGTTCGGCTGGTCGAGGGAACAAGCCGACGCTCACATCAAGCGCTTGTGGGAGCCCAACGAAGTCTGGGCCCGCTTTGTTCGCGACCTTCGAGATCGCTGGGCGTCGCGCGCCGGGTCCGGCCAGGTGGACTGAGATGCTGCAGGCGCTACGCACGCGCGGTCAGTCGCTCAAGCGAGTCTTCGCGGTCTTGTTCCTCGCATACCTCATGTACACGGGGTACTTGCGCTGTGTCGCGATCGTTCAGTCGGATCGTTGTCTCGATTCCGGTGGAACCTACGATGCGACGACCGGGGTGTGTCGCCACGGCGCCAGCGGAACATGAGCAGCGAGCCCGGCTCTACCACCGGCTGTTCATCTGCTCGAAGCTCTTGTCCAGATCTGCCCGAGATGCGTTGCGCAAACCGGCGGTCATTGCGTAGCCGATCTCGGGGACGTCGTTCGCCAGGTCCTTCATCACGGCGGCCACGAACTCGGTGGAGCTCAGATTCGCTTTGAAGCCGCCGCGTTGAGCTCTGCCCTGCGGGTTGAGCTCGGTATCCACGGCCGGCGGAATCACCTCGAAGACTTTGATCCCGAGCGGTTGAAGTTGCCGCCGGATGGCCATGCAGAAGGCGTGAATGCCGGCTTTGGTCGCGCTGTATACCGGCATCTTCGCCGCAGGGATGAACCCGAGCCCGGAGGAGACGTTGATGATCGCGGCGGCTTGCTTGGTCTTCAGGTGTGGGACGAGCATCCCGCTGAGGATTATCGGCGCCTCCAGGTTGACTCTGATTTCGTTCTCGCCTGCCAGAAACTCGGTGATGCCGTTGCTGAAGTCGATGTCGCGCTGCACGCCGGCGTTGTTGACGAGCACGTTCAGGTTGCCGAACTGGCTCACCACCCATTCCACCAGCGCTGCGCGCTCTTGCTCGTTGGCCACGTCGCAGCGCTTGACGTGAAGCTTGGGGTGCTGCTGGCGAGCCTCTTGCAGCCGAGCTTCGCGGCGGCCGCAGATGATGACTTCGCTGCCGGCCGCGAGGAAGGCCTCGGCCATGGCGTAGCCGATGCCGGAAGCACCACCGGTGATCAACACGGTATTTCCCGAAAGCTCCATCTGCCACCTCCTCGTCTAGCGCGCAGCGTACCCCACGGTTTGCCCAAAGAGCACGCGTTGCTCCGGGCGCAGTGGCAGCCGTTTCGCGAGCGCAGCGCGGTCGCAGTTGTGGAACCACGCCGCAAGGCCGTGCGAGGCAGCGAACAAGTACACGTTGCCGGCGATGAGCCCGGTGTCGACGTAGTAGTACGACTTCTGAACTTCGGGGTCTTGCAGGCCAGGTTCTTGAAAGCCCGAGGTGTGCGTGAGCCGGTGCAGGTCGACGACGTAGATGAGGCGCAGCGGGGCCTTGGCTCCCATCGGTTGTTGGCCACAACCCATGACCAGGGCGCGTAGATCGCCGGCGACCACCGGCAGCAGCTGATGAGCGTGCGCATCGAAGCGGTACAGCGCGTCGCGCAGCGCGACGAAGAGCTCGATCTCCTGCGAGTTGCTCGCCGACGCAGCGGTGATGCCCGGCGTTCCGAACGGACCCTTGCGTCGATTGACGCCACACGCGGCCCAGAGCAGATCCGAGATCAGCTGCAGCGGCAGCGGCTTGTCACTGATCTCGCGAGTCGTCCGGCGCAGCCGCAGCGATTGCGCGAGCGATTTGCCGGAACGCAACTTGGGCTTGGGTAGCTCGACGGGCGCAGCACTCTGCACCGGCTTGGGGCGAGCGCGAGCGGACAGCTTGGTCTTGCGAGGCATGGGTCCCCCGGGTGTTGCCGTGGTAGGCAACGCAGAACATGGCCCCCGAACCGCGGAGCGCAAGCGTGGCGGGCCGCGCTATCATTCACCAATGCGCTCGCGGTCGCACTGGCTCGCCTGGCCACTGGGTCTCTTGGCTGGGCTGCTGACACGGCAGCCCGCGCACGCCACGCCGCAACCTCCCGTGACCTTGCCCGTGGGACAGAAGGCTGAACGCCACCTCGTCACGTCGCAGAACCAGGTCGCCAACCCGGAAGAGCCCAGTCGTCTGATGGGCAGAATCGAACGTCAGACCAGAACCGAGAACGAGAAAAGACAAACTCTTGCTTGACTGGGGACCACGCTTCACAGAAGCCGGCATAACCACCACCCAGTCTGCCAGCCGCCCAGCCCCGCGTCACCCGCCTGAGCAGCTACCCCTCGCGGCGGTCGCGGTGGCTGGCGCTTGACATCGCGAGGGGGAAATTCGAGGGTTATTTGTCTTAGGCGCCGTGAGTCGCACATCGCGGTGGCTTGCCCACGCCTTTCGCAAGCCGCCCGCGCGTTGTTAGGATTCTGAGTCGGTCCAGCATGCGTGACTTGCGACGGATACGCGCACTACTTCTGCGCACCTTGGCGGACGAGGGCAAGCTCTCGATCGTGAGCGCGCGCCTGATCCTCCGTACCGGCGTGAGCCTCACCGACCCACGACCTGAGCAAGTCTACGCGCCCGCCGCTGTCGCCAAGGTCACGAGCGCCCTCGCTGAGATGGGCTTCGACCTCGACGCACTGAGCGCTGCGGAAGAACGGATGAGGTGAAGCATGACTCGAGAGATCGCCAGTGCGTATACGGACGCGCGTGACCCGAAGTTGGCAGCTGACGCCTTGTGCGAGCAACTGGTCGATGTCGACCCTGTTGCCCTAGCGTACTTCGCCTCGTGCCATCAGGATGGCGCAGCGCTCGGCGCGCGGCTGCGCGCGGCGTATCCCGGCGCTTGCGTGGTGGGTTGCACGACCGCGGGCGAGCTCACCGACCGAGCTTGGCTCACGGATTCGGTGTCTGCCTTGGCGCTCGGGCGCGGCAAGGTTCGACGCGCAGCGACCGCGCTCGCGCGTTTCGACGGTGGTGTGGCCCAAGGGATCGCACGCGCGGGTGCGCAGCTGTCAGCAGCCATGGGCGTCGACCTGCGCGAGCTCGACCCGCAGCGCTACGTCGGCGTCCTGTTGATCGAGGGTCTGCGCATGCACGAGGAGGCGGCCAACGATGCCCTGGGCAACCTCGGGCCCATGCTCTCGTTCGTGGGCGGCTCGGCCGGGGACGACGGCGCGTTCGAGCGCACCCAGGTGTTCTGCAACGGCGAGGCGAGTGACGACGGCGCGGTCTTGCTCTTGCTCGAGGTCGCCGTGCCGTTCGTCGTCTCCAAGACCTCCAGCTTCGAGCCTGCGAGCGGCGAGCACGTGGTGACGCGCGCCGACAGCGCGCAGCGCATCGTCTACGAGCTCGACGGTCGGCCCGTGCGTGAAGTCTACGCGGCGCAAGTGGGCGTGCAGCCGGCTGCGCTCGGTGAGCAGGTGTTCATGGCACATCCGTGGGGCCTGATGATCGACGGTAAGCCGTGGATCCGTAGCCCACAGCGCGTGCTCCCCGACGGCGGCCTCAAGTTCTACTGCGAGATCTTGGAAGGTATGCGCGTGCACGTCATGCGCAGCACGGGCCTGGTCGAAGGCACGCGCCGGGAGCTCGCCCAGGTCCGCGCACAGCTCGGCGACAAGCTGAGCGGTGGCTTCGCCTTCAACTGCATCTTGCGGCGCAAAGAGATCGAGGCGATGCACATGCAAAGCGCGTTCATCGAAAGCTTCGCGCACCTGCAAATGGCCGGCTTCCACACCTACGGCGAGAGCTGGCTCGGGCACATGAACCAGACGCTCACGAGCCTGTGGTTCGCCTGAGGCGGTCCGGTTGAACGGGCGTGCGCGATCAGTGACCAGCGGGCGGGTGACTGAGGCCGTACGTCGCGGACAGGCGGTTCGTGCTGCGTATGAGCATGGATGGAGCCAACCGATCACGAATACAATCACCTGCATCAACTTGACGGAGGATCGGTTCATGCAGACAGCACGCTTCATGAAGACACTCTGTGCGGCTGCGTTTGCCCTTGGGCTCGGGCTCATGGCAGCACCGGTACGGGCGGAGAACTCGGCCGACCGGGTGCCGATCATGGCCGCGCTCGTTGCGGTTCCCGTCGTGGTGCTCACCTTTGAGATCGGCAACATCGCATACATCGCCCACGGGCCTTCGCGGTCTGTGGGGAGACAAGTGTTCTCTTGGGGAGGCATCGTTCTAGGTGCCGCGGGAATTGCGGTGTCCGTGGCGCTTTTCGGCGGGCTCGAGACCACTGCGGACATCGCCACAGTGTTCCTCCTTGGAGGCGGTGTCACCGCAGCACTGGGTGTCTGGAACCTCACGCTCAACCGAGGTCCAGATCCCCAGCGCACGTGGATGCTCACCCCAGGGCTGCTCGCCGACGGTGCAGGTCGCGTTGCACCGGGCGTCCTGCTCGGCGGCAGATTCTGACCCGCGTGTTCGATCGAGGTGCTCACTTCATTGTGGTCGCGGACCCAGGCGTCGAGTGTGCTTGTGCGTCAGCAAGCGAAGCAACCCGCTCGGGCTCCGGGCCAAGGAGGTGCATGGGCTGTCAAGCATCGCGCTCGCTCAGACCGGGGCGGTGACGGTGGTGCAGAGGACGGATTCGGCTTTGCGGCTCTCGGTGCACTTCCACACCATCGCGATCGACGGCGCGTACGTGACGTGCTTCATTTGGCTGCGACCTGTTCAGGTATTCGAGATCTTCCTAGTCGGTTGGCCGTGCAGCGTCCGTGGCGCGTGCCCAAGCGCTGCAGCGCCGACGTTCATCACGAGCTCGATCTCCGCCGGTGAGAGGCGCGACGCCCACCATACGAGTCGAGCGAGCGCGCCATCCTTGGGATTGTCGACATCGTATGGACGAAACAGCTCGTGCAACTCGATCTCGAGGGCTTCAGATATTCGCGTTAGCAGCTTGAGCGACGCATCCATGTGCCCGGTTTCGATGCGACTGATCGTCTCCGACTGGGTTGCCACCTTCTCCGCCAACTGTGCTTGGGTCAGACCAACCGCCTTGCGCAATGTCGCAAGCTTTTGCCCGACTCGTGTTGCTCCGATGCTTTTCACGGAGAGCCATTCTTAATTATCGCGTTGGCGGCGGCACTCATGGGTTGTCCCAGCTCGGGCTCGAAGGCCAGCAACGGCAATACAGCTGACGGCGGCGGGAAGACAGCCGCGGACGGCGGCACCACTCCGCAGGCCGGTGCTGGTGGTGGTGGTAGCGGTGGCAGTGCCGATGCTGCAACGGCGCCGGATGCTGGCTCCGCCGATGCGGGCGTTCAGACGACCGACGCTGGGGCGACCTCCGACGGCGGCAAGGCGCTTCCGACCATCACCGGGTTCACGGCGCTCGCGGGGTCTGCCGGTGGCGGCATCCTTCGATGCGACAGCGTCGGCAACTGCTACGCGGTGAACTTTTACCACCTGCCGCCGAACGGCACGATGTTCAGCGCGTTCGCGCCGGGGGTTGCGATGAGCTCGAGCAACCCTGGCCTCCTGGTCGATGGTCCGGGGAACGTCTACGTGAATGGGTGCACCAAGGGCGTCTACAAGCAGCCTCCCGGGGGAGCGTTTGCGGAGGTCGGTACGGGGTTGACCGGCGCAAACGGAACCTCTTGCCTGGTCAACACGCTCGGCATGGATAGCGCGGGCACGCTCTATGTCGGCTTCCCGGCGACGGCGGAGCTGTGGAAGCTGCCGACGGGAGGCAGCGCATGGGAGAACACCGGAGCAGGCCTCCCCGCCGCGGTGTACTCGGTGGCGAGCGTCGGGAAGACCGTCTATGCGGGAACGTTGAATGGCGTGTTCGTGCTCACCGACGGAGCGGCGTCGTGGGTGAACGCGGCCACGGGGACAAACAGCACGCTCGCTGGCTTCAGGCTCTATGCGGATCACGCCGGAAATCTGCTGGCGGAGTCACCGCAAGGCGGGTCGACCGGAATCTACAGGCTGGCGGCTGGGACGATGACCTGGACTGCGACGACAGGGTATGAGCCGTCGGCCATCGGCAACCAGAAGGTCACCGAGATCGTCGTGGATGCGCAGGACAACGCCTACGTCGTCACGGTCGCGCAGGGCGCGGCTGCGACTCCTCTCGCACTCCTCAAGCTCGCCGCGGGGACCACGACCTGGACGAAGGTCGTGGATCTGCCTGCCCTAGCCAACGGCAGCAATGACACGTGCTCGGGACTGGCGGACGACCACATCGGCCACCTGATTGTCGACTGCACCAACAACGCGTTCCGAAGCCAGCCGCAGCGGTTCAGAAGTGCTTCAGATCGGGGAAGAGGCGCTTCGCGATCACGATGCGCTGGATCTGGCCCGTGCCCTCGAAGATGTCGTAGACCTTGATGTCGCGGAACCACTTCGAGAGGAGCTGATGGTCCTTCTGGAGCGTGCCCTCCACGCCGCAGATCTCGATCGCCTCGATGCAGGCCCTGATGGCGGTCTGTCCGCCGCCAGGGGTAGCTGCTCAGGTGGGTGACGCGGGGCTGGGCGGCTGGCAGACTGGGTGGTGGTTATGCCGGCTATCGCCCTTGTCGTCGATCCTCGGCAGCGCAATCCCGAGAATCTCGTGTGCTTTTTCCTGAAGCTCGATCAGCGCCTTGGAGATGCGCAGCTGTTTCTCGAGCTTGGCGATGCGCTTGTCACGCTGCTCGATCATCCGATCCGTGGCGTCCTTGTGCGGCTTGGGGCCCGGACGCTTGGGCGTGAGGCCCTCGACGCCCTGCTGCTCCCGCTGCGCGCGCCAGGCCGTCAAGTGCGAGCTGTAGATGCCCTCGCGGCGAAGAAGCCCTCCGCCAGCGTGCACGGTCGCGACAAGAAGCAGCTGGAGCGTCTGTGCCGCTATCTGATGCGCCCGCCGCTGGCCCAAGAGCGTCTGCACGAGTTGCCAGACGGCAGGTTGCAGCTGCTCTTGAAGAAGTCGTGGCGGGACGGCACCACCTCGGTCGTCTTCGAGCCGCTGGACTTCATCGCTCGACTGGTCGCTGCCATCCCGCCGCCGAGAGCTCATCTGTTGAGGTTCCATGGTCTGCTCGCGCCTCATGCGAAGCTGCGCTCGCTGGTGGTGCCAACGCCACCCGATGCGCCCATGCAGCCGGTGCAGCTGTCGCTGTTCACCGCCGACCTTCCGCCGCGACCCGCGCCTGCTGCACAGCGCGACCCAACCACTGCCAAACTGCCAAAAGCCCGCCTTACAAAGGTCGCCATCCGTGGGCGCTGCTGCTGCGCTCCGCAGTCGCCGCCAGCAGCAGCGAGGCCGCGCCGAGCTCATCCCTCGCAGCTGCGCCTCGCGCTGGGCTGACTATCCGGC
>JADGRF010000120.1 GCA_017881055.1 Sandaracinaceae bacterium | reverse complement strand
GCAGCTTCGCGACCAGCGCTTCAAGTTCCGCTATCCGGAGATCTCTGGGGTCCGCGGTGTCGATCTCAGCATTGAGATCCTCCCGTCAGAAATTGCAAGACCCTCAACCCGGGCGGTGAACGCTTACCTAGGTCCAATCAGACTACGTTCCCGCTACACATCAATTGCTGAGCGGTTTTGCGCCTTTGAAGGCGTTTGGCGAAGTCGTCACGTAGGCCTGGCAGGTGCTACCGGAGGCGGGACATTCCACCGTATTGCTCTTCCACGACCACCACAGCCAGCTCATGTTGTCGGTCGCGGCCTGATCGATTTCGGCCTGGTAGTCCTGATTGGTATCGCCGGGGTAATTGTCGATGCCGATTTCGATCGGGAACGTCCTGGTCAGCGCAAACTGGTGAATGGCATCGGCAGCGCTGATCTCGCCTTGGCTTTGACCAAGCAGCAAGGCACCTTGATACTTCTGATAGTATTTGTTTGTCGTTCCCCAATAGGCCTGCCAACCGAACATCGTCTGTGGCTCGCCGTTCACGCTTACCGCGTCCACCGCGCGAATAGCCTCGCCATATTCGACGATGCAGTATAGGTCGCGGCCCTGGAAATTGGCCATGATCTCGAGCGGGTTCGTATATCCCTGGCCGCGAAGAAAGCGAATGTTGCTCTTGGCGGCTGCGGCCCAGGTGGTCCGTGCTGCCTCGGAAGAAGCATCGCCAGGATTGATGAACTCTTGTCCCGCGTCGATAATGACGTTGCTGCGATACTTGTTCATCAGATCCTTTAGCCACTGGCGGCTCCACACCGCGAGGTAGCAAGACGCAGGTGTCGAGGATGAGCAAGCCGGTGTGCCTGGCGGAGCCGTGAGCGAATAGAAGTTGCCGCCGCCGAGTGCGCTGGCAATCGCGTTGCTGTGCGCCGAGTCCCACGTGTAGAGCGAAACCCAAACCAGCATGTGGTGCGAGACCGCCGAGGCCAGCAACGCATCGAAACCGGACGGCGTCATCGCGTTCGCGGCGTCGAGGGCGAACAGCATTCGCACGGCGTTTGCTCCCAACCCTGCAATCTGATCGATTTCCTTGGTTTGACTCGAGCTGGCGACGACATCCTCGGGGCCACGCGCGACAATGGCGCGTCCTTTCGCGTCGAGGATCTTGTTGCCACTCAGCTGGATGCTTGCGGTACTAGCGAGTGCGCCGCCGGCGCCTGCGCTGCCGCCAGTGCCAGCCGCGGCGCCGCCGATGCCAGCCGCGGCGCCGGCGGTGCCTTGCGGTCCCCCCGAGTCGACCGTGCCGCCGGTGCTGCTGGAACCGCCGCTACCGGCGGACGCGCGATCACCGCCTGTCCCGCCCGCGCCTGCTTGGGACACCGGGACAGCCGATGTTGTCCCACCCGACCCCGAGTCGGTCTTGGCATCTTGAGACGAGCATGCCGCCGTCGTCATGGCGACGAACACAGCCATCACTCGGCGCGAGAGCATTCGACGAGATGCGTCTATCATAGGGCCTCCTTGGGATCGGATGTCGACGCAATCGTCGTGAAACAGCCGCACGAAGCTACGGACAAGACTGAAAGCGTCTCGCCGCGATCGCTGTCGCACCGGGAAAGTCTGGCAGCCCGCCGGCCTGGTCGCAATCGAGGTGAGTGCAGATGATGTGGCTCCGCACAGCGTATGGGTCGAGGACATTGCTGTGAGCCGCCAGGGGTCCAGCTTGGACCCGGCGCCGCGCTTGTGACGGCTCTGCGACCTGACGAGCATGGACCTGTGGGGCGGACCAAGCCTGTCGATCTACGGTAACGCCAACTGGCCGAGCTGTGCCGTCATGGCGCTCGAACAGCAAACCGGCGTCAGCTGCAACGTGTACGGCGGCAGCGCATGCACGGGCAAAGACGGCCCGGGTGGCTGTGCGGCGCCCGGGCCGTGTGCCAGCAACAACGGTGGCTGCGACCCGTGCAGCTCGTCTCGGGCGTGGTCTCGTGCGGCGGCTGCCCCACGGGCTACGGAGTCGCGGTGGTGCGCACGGGACTCACCCGTCGCCACCGGCACCGGTTGCCTCGCGCTGGCGCGCGAAGCGCTGCACCAGGGCTCGCACACCCTCGAGGTCGAAGGGCTTCTCGATGCACTCGTTGGTCACGCGATCGAGGAAGGCGTTCGCAATGGGCGTGAACGCCCCGCCGGTGGCGAACACGACCCTGCTAGTGAGCGCTGGCGCGTGGCGCACGAGCTCGTCGTAGAAATCCATGCCGGACATTTCCGGCATCATGAGATCGGAGATGATCACGTCGAACGCCTTGCCCGCTCCGATCAGCTCGAGCGCCTGCCGAGCGGAGGTCACCGCGGTCACGTCGTGGTCGTGCAGCATGCGACGCAGGACGGTGCCGATGCTGGGCTCGTCATCCACGACCAACACGGAGGCGCGCACGGTGGCCCGGCGCTGCGGCTGCCCGGGCGCCAGCGCGGCGGCCTCGGGCGCCGCTGCGGGAGGTAGTACGACGCGGAACGTCGTCCCGCGGCCCAGCTCGCTCGTCACCGTGAGCTCTCCGCCCAGGCCCGTCACGATGTTGTGGCTGATGGAGAGCCCGAGGCCGGTACCGATGCCCACGGGTTTGGTCGTGAAGAACGGGTCGAACACACGGCCGAGCAAGCTTGCGGGGATGCCCTTGCCGGTGTCACGCACCTCGATCACGGCTCGGCCGGCGGCGTCGGTCGAGGTCACGATGCGGATCTCGTTCGCGGCGATGTCGCCTTCGGCAATCGCCTGGGCGGCGTTGATCAGCAGGTTGATGAACACCTGACCGAGGCGCGCGTCGTCCGCCTCGACCAGCGGGAGCTTGCCGTAGTCCTTCACGAGGCGCGCGCGGTGGCGGATCTCGTTGAAGGTCATGTTGATCGAGAGCTCCAACAAAGGGTGTACGTCGATCACCGTGCGTCGTTCTTCTTCGGCGCGGGAGAACGTCTTGAGGCCGCGCACGATCTTGCGAATCCGTTCGGCTCCTGCCAGGGCTTCGACCGCCATCTCGCGCGCTTCCTCGATCTGCGCCGCGGACGGCTCCGCGCGGAAGGACTGAAGCCCCTCGATCAGCACGTTCAGATTGGCCATCACGTACGCGAGCGGGTTGTTGATCTCATGCGCCACGCCGGCAGCCAGGGTGCCCACCGAGGCCATGCGATCAGCGAACACCAGCTGCCGTTGCAGCTTCTCGTGGGTTGCCTCGACTTGGCTCAGGCGTTGCGCGGCCAGCTTCTGTTCGGTGATGTCGCGCGCGGCGGCGTAGACCAACTCGCGATCGGTGTGCGCCACCGAACGCCACTCGAACCAGCGGTACGTGCCGTCCTTGCAACGATAGCGGTTCACGAGCGGCCCGAGCCCCGATCCCAGGTGCAAGCGCTTGCGCCCAGTGAGTGTCTCGGCGTGGTCGTCGGGATGCAGCAAGTGCTCCGAGGGCTGCGACATGAGTTCTTCGGCGGTCCAGCCCAGCGTCCTGGTCCACGAGGCGTTCAGGCGCTTGAAGTAGCCGTCGAAGCCGACGACGCAGAGGTTGTCGAGCGACATGTCGAAGAAGTCGTTGATGCCGAACGACTCCTCGCGCGCGCGGTAATCATCAACGTCGAAGCAGTTCCCGACGTAGCCACGAAACACGCCGACGTCGTCGGTGTACGGCATGCCACGGTCGATCACGCGCCGGTACACGCCGTCATGGCGGCGCAGGCGGTATTCCAGCTCGAAGGGCCGGCGCCGCTCGACGCTCTGGCGCAGCCTTGCGAGGCAGGCGGTGACGTCGTCCGGATGCACGCCGGTGAGCCAGCCGTCTCCGGTTTCTTGGTCGAGCGACCGGCCGGTGAAGGCGAGCCACGTTGCGTTGAAGTAGTCGTGCCGCGCGTCGGGCCCGGCGCTCCAGACCAATGCAGGAGCATGCTCCACCAAGACTCGGTACTGCTCGATGTCTGGAGAGGCCATGCCAGGCTAAGGATCCTAGCAGAAGTCGCGAGCGCGCGGGGAAACCGGACCGCACGAGCTTACGTCAGGGCACCGCCCGCGCGACGCCAAGCCGAACCTGCACTTCGTGCGTGCCGGAGACCTCGGGATCGAGCTCGATCCGATTGGACGAGGCAGGCGCTCCATCCAGAGTCAGCAGGGCAATGCCTGTCGCGACGTGATCGGGATTGTCGATCGTGACGTGAACACGCTGCCGGCCGAGCACGATCCACGCTTCGAAGCCCGGCCAGGCCGGAGGAATGCACGGATCGATACGCAGGAAGCCCGCGTCTCTCTGCAAGCCGAGAATGGCTTCAATTCCCAAGCGCCACAGCCAAGAGGCCGAGCCCGTATACCAAGTCCAACCGCCGCGACCCGTCCACGGCGCGCAGCTGTAGATGTCGCCGGCGAGCACGTAGGGCTCGACGCGATAACGATTCGACTCGGCACGGGTGCGCGTGCGCAGCACCGGATTGAGCAACTTGAAGATGCGCTCGGCCTTCTCGCCTTCGCCGAGCTCGGCATGGGCGAAGCCCAGCCAGGTCGCAGCGTGCGTGTATTGTCCGCCGTTTTCGCGAATGCCCGGCGGGTATGCGCGAACGTAGCCAGGGTCGTGTTGGGTGCCATCGAACGGCGGCCAGAATAGCAGCACGAGTCGGTCGGAAGCGCGCACCAGTTGATCATCCGCTGCGCGCACGGCGACTCGCATGCGGCGCGCTTGCTCCGGTGGCGCGTCACCGGCCGCGAGCACGGCCCAGGACTGCGCGATCGAATCGATACGGCACTCGCGGCTGGTCGCGGAACCGACGAGCGAGCCGTCGTCGTGGAACGCTCGCAGGTACCAGCTGCCGTCCCACGCGGCCGCTTCGATCCGATCATGCAGCGCCGCGGCCCGAGTGCTCCAGCGCGTCGCTTCGGCCTCGTCGTGCAGACGTGTGTACAGCGCAGCAAAGCGCTGCATGGTCGCGCACAGGAAGAAGGCGAGCCACACGCTCTCGCCGCGACCCTCGACGCCGACGCGATTCATGCCGTCGTTCCAGTCGCCCGCAGCCATCAGCGGCAAGCCGTGAGCCCCCTCGGTGAGACTCTTCTCCAGCGCGCGCCGGCAGTGTTCGAGCAAGGGCGCGGAGGCTTTCGAGACTTCGTATTGTGCGTAGCGGTCCTGCTCGTCGGGTCGCAGCGGCTGACCGGTCAAGAACGGCACGGACTCGTCGAGCACGGTGAGGTCGCCGGTGGCTGCCACGTACTCCGCGGTGACGAACGGCAACCACGCGAGATCATCGGAGCAGCGCGTGCGCACACCGCGTCCAGAGGGCGGATGCCACCAGTGCAAGACATCGCCTTGCTCGAACTGGTGGCCGGCAGATTCCAAGATATGCGCGCGCGTGCGCTCGGGCGCCGCGTGCACGAGCGCGAGCACGTCCTGAAGCTGATCGCGAAACCCAAAGGCGCCGCTCGACTGATAGAAACCCGTGCGACCGAACACGCGCGCCGTCAGGCTTTGATACAAGAGCCAGCGATTGAGCATGAGATCCATCGAAGGCTCGGGGGTCTTCACGCGGATGTTGCCGAGTAGCTCGTCCCAGAACGTGTGCAGCGCGGCCCACGCGCCGTCCATTTGGGCGGGTTGCCGATAGCGCGCGATGAGCTGCAACGCGGCAGCGCGGCTCTCGACTTGTCCCAAGAGGAAGTGCGTCTCGACAGTCTCGCCCGCCGCGAGCTCGAGGTGGACCTGCAGCGCTGCGCACGGGTCGATACCGGCGTCGAGCCGGCCCGACAAGCCCCAACGCTCCAACGCCTCGGGGCGTGCGTAGTCACCACGTCTTCCCAGAAATTCGCCGCGGTCGGTCGTGAACGAGTGCGCGCTTTCTGCCGAGGCCAAGAATGCGACACGCTCGGCGAACTCGGCGTTCCACGAGCAAGTCGCCAGCAGGCACGCGTGATCTGGATCGAACTCGGAGAGAATGTACGGACGTTGCTGCTCGCGGCGGCTGCCGAGCACCCACTCCGCATAATACGTGGCCGTGAGCCTGCGGTGTCGCGACGAGGTGTTGCGAAGCTGCAGGCGCACCACCTTGAGGCCGGCGTCGGGCGGCACGAAGATCGTCAGGATTTGCTCGAGACCGTGGCTCTCTCGCTCGTAGCGTGTGTAACCCGCACCGTGATGAACCAAGGTTTCGCCGGTGCGGCCGGCAGGCAGCGGCGTCGTGGACCACACAGCGGAGGCTTCTTCGTCACGCAGGTACAGCGCCTCTGCGGGCGTGTCGAAGACGGCGTCGTTGCGCCACGGCGTCAACCGATTCTCACCGCTGTTGCACGACCACGACGCGCCGAGCGACGACTCACTCACCACGCAGCCGAACGACTCGTTCGCGAGCACGTTGCACCACGGGGCGGGCGGCGCCCTGCCCGCCGGGACCGAGATCACATACTCGCGACCATCCTCGGTGAAGCCGCCGGTACCGTTGTCGAACACGAGCTTGGGGCGCGGCCTTGGACGCTCGCTCGGTTCCTCCGGCAACGTGGCTTCGAAGCGCGGAAGCTTCGGTGGAATCTGGACGAGCTTGGCCAAGTGGGCAGCGAGCGTGTCTTGCCGAGTATCGAGCACCACACGCGCGCTCGCTTCGAGCTGCTCACACTCACCTTGCGCCAGTTGATCGCGCGCGATCACGTACACGCCTCCGCGCTGTTTCAGCCAGCCGTCGGCATCCTGCTCGATGAGCACCGCGCGCAGCGTGCCCGCGCCCTCCGTCACGTAGCCCGAAGCCTGCTCGTCGATCAGCACCAGGTCGAAGCGCACACCGCACGCCCGCAAGTAACGTTGCGCGCCAAACGCTTCGCGCAGCACCTGGGCCTGCGGATCGTGCACGCGCACGAGCAAGATCGGATCATCACCGGAGATGCCGTGATTCCAGAGCTTACGCTGGCAGGGCTTGCCGACCGTGAGCACGGCAGGCGTCGCACGCAGAGCCGGATCGGCGAAGTGCAGCGCAGAAAACAGACGCTGGATCTCCGGCACGAGCGCGGGCAAGAGCTTCGTGCGTTGCAGGCGTCGCCGACTCTCCTGGCCGGCATCGCGAAGCACCCAACGTACCGTGTGCAACGAACCGTACTTGCGCGCCAATTCGACGGCGATGCCGCGCGAACGACCGACCGTCGTGACGAACGCGAGCGTCGCCGTGCCTTCGGACCTCAAGTCCACGGTGGACATCAAGCTCATGATCGGATCGAGCACCGCACCGACACGACCACGCAGTGGACCCGAGGACGCCGTGAGCGCGGCGGGCGCATCGAGTCGCCCACAGCGACCGTAAAACGCGGAACGATCGGTCTCGTAACCCGCGAAGCGCACGGCGCTGCCTTCGCAGACGAGACGGTGCACCACCACCACGGCCGCTTCCTCGGAGGATTGAGGACGTCGTGTGAAGCGCAAGGCTTTGAGCTCCGCGAGGTGTTCGCTGTGCACGAACATGCTGGAGAACGCGGGGTGCACCGGCGCTTGCCTCGCGTCGAACAGCACCGGCCTGCCTGCGCTCGTGACGGTCAGGCGTCGCGCTCGACCCGACTCGTTGTGCAGCGTGATCTTGCGAACTTCGACGTCGTCGGCCGGCGCCACTGCAACGTCGACGCGAACCGAGATGCCGTCGTGGCGATGATGAAACTCGGCCTTGTGCATCGCGAAGCTGGTGCGACCTTCCGCCGACGTCGCGAGCCATACGTGCCCGCTGTCTTCGTCGCGCACGTAGATCCAAAGTCCGTCGTCGTCGCGCGTCGGGTCGGGCTCATAGCGTGTGAGCGCGAGCCCACGCCAGCTGAGCCCGCCGCCTCCGGACGCGGTGACCAAGCTGGTGAGCTGACCATTGCTCAGCACGAACGCTTGCGGCTGGGTCTGTGCGGGCACGGACCACTGGGCCGGCGCGCTCGGTGCCGTCGCTGGCAGTGCCGGGAAGAAGCCTTCCGTGGCCTTCGCCAGCGGCCACTCGGCCGGCGCGCGCGTGGGCGCGTGTTCGTTCAGCAGCAGCTCACCGGTCTGCATCGATGCATCCGAGTGGAAGCGCTGCACCATGCTGCGCACGTTGAGCTCGTTGCCCAATGCGACCAGCAACATCCCTTGATGGTGCGCCATGTAGGAACGCACGATCGAGAACGTTCGCCCTTCCGGCGCGCGCTCCGCAGTGAAATCGAGCGCCTCGTACAGACCATAGACGCCCGACATGCCCATGGCTTCGAGCCTGTTCAAGTTGTCGACCACCGCGTGCGGCTCGGTCGAAACCGCCAGCATCGACGCGTACGGTGTGATCACCCGGTCGTCCTCGAGCCCGCGCTTGAAGCCCAGGCCAGGCACGCCGAACGAGCGGTACTGGTAGGTCTGCTGCGCGTCCAAGCGCGCATACGCGGACTCCGAGATACCCCACGGCTCCCGCGCGTGGCGCGCGTACGAGATCTGCTTCTCCACCGCGAGCCGGCAGGTCTGCGCGAGCAAGGTCCCCGGCTGGCTGCGCATCAGCAGCTCCGGCATGAGGTACTCGAACATCGTGCCGCCCCACGACAACAAAGCCGGGCTTCCGGCCACGAGCGTCATCGGTCGACCCAGCGCGTACCAGTGCGCCTGTGGAACCTCGCGCTTCACGATCGCGATGTAGCTCGCGAGACGCGCTTCCGACGTCAAGAGATCGTAGTAGTGCGGATCGACCTGATCGAGCGTGGCGTTGTAGCCGATGTGAAAGAGCTTGCGCTCGCCGTCGAAGAGCAACTTGAAGTCCATGCCGGAGACCTCGGCTTCGGCGCTCGCGGCGAGCGCGAGCAGCTCCACCTGCAGGGCGGCGGCGCTCTGCTCTGCGCTGCGCAGCGCTGCGGTGAGTCGCTGCGACGACGCGACGAGCTCGGCCGTGAGTCCGCCGCGGCCTCGACGTTCGCACTCTCGCTCGTACACTTGCGCACGCAGGCGCTGACAGGCCGGGACGATCTCATCGAGCCTGATCTGGGTCGGAAGCTCGAGGCCGCGCGCGGCCGCTTCATCTTGCAGAGCGAGCCACGGCATGAGAGTGTCCAGCTCGCGCCGCAGCTGTTGCAGCTGCTGGTGCAGACGAGCAAGCGAGGCACGAAGCGCATACAGGGCGTCGACCTCGCAGTGTTCGGTCGCCGTCTCGAAGAACTGGAGCAGCTCGCGATCCAGCTCGGTGGACGTGTCCTCGCAGAGCGCTCGCAGCGTGGCGTAGGCCTGCTCCGGGCGTTCACACCCTGCCGCGACCTCGTGCTGCATGCGCTCGATGACGGCCAGGAGCGACGTGATGCGGGGCTTCGGAACGGCGCCGCCAACGACAACGGAGTGGACCGCCTCTGCGAGCAAGTCGAGCGCGTCATGCAGCCCATGCCAGCTCGCCGCTCGAACTATGGTGGCACCCGCGATCTCGCGACAACCTTGCTTGAGAGCCACGAGGCACCCGGCGAAGTTTCCGCTGTCGACAGTCGATACGTAGCGCGGCAAGAGCGGCTGCAGGTTCTTGGTGTCGTACCAGTTGAGTAGATGGCCCTGGTAGTGTTGCAGACGCGCGACGCTGTCGAAGGCGCGCCGAATGCGCAGCGACAGCTCGAGCGGACCCAGATAGCCGAAGTCGTACGCAGAGAGCGTGGACAAGAGCATGAGCCCGATGTTCGTCGGCGATGTGCGATGCGCGGTTTGCTCGAGCGGTGACTCTTGGTAGTTGTCCACCGGCAACCACTGATCGTCCGGCCCGACGAAGGCCTCGAAGAAGCTCCACGTCTTGCGCGCGAGCAGCCGAAGCTGCCTGCGTTCCGCAGCGAGCAGCGGTGCAGCGCGCCCAAGCGAGGGCCGACTGATGAAGCGCGCGATCTCGGGCGACAGGCACCAGAGCGCGAGCAGCGGGGCGGCCGCAGCGAGCGCGCTGGGCCGAAGCCAGAGGATCAGCGCAGAGCACGAAACCGCCAAGATCGGCGAAGCTGACATCGTCCGCCAGAACATGCGCCGCGGGGCCTCGGCCTCCAGGCCGAGCTCGGTGTTCGCCGCGGTCGTCCATTGCAGGAGGTGCGCGTGCGTGAGCCGCGTCCTCACGACTACGCGAACGAGCGCATCGACCATGAGGTAGGCCTCGTAGGCCAGCAGAACGAGCGCCAGCATGCTGCGCGCGAGGTTCGATGCGCGTCGCTGACTATCGAGCACGAGCGACGTGGCCACCGGCAGCAGCAAGAGACCGAGTGTGCCGAGCGTCCAAAGCAGCGGGCGACCCGGCAGCCACGTCCAACCGAGCACGAACGCCAGACACAAGAGTGGGCCGGTGAGACTGCGACGCAGGTTGTCCAGGATCTTCCAGCGATCGATCCCCGTGAGTCGGTTGCGAACGCGCCTGACGTCTTGCGACGGCACCTTGGCAAACAGCCAAGGCAAGAGCTGCCAATCGCCGCGCGCCCAGCGATGCAGGCGCTTGGCGTACGACGCGTAGCTCGAGGGGTAGCCCTCGAACAGCGTGATGTCCGTCGCCAGCGCGGTTCGGCCGTGCACACCCTCGAACAAGTCGTGGCTCACGAGCGTGTTCTCGCGCACGCAGCCCTCGACGCTGCGCATGAACGCATCGACATCGTAGATGCCTTTGCCCACGTAGATACCCGCACCAAACAGATCTTGATACAGCTCCGACACCGCATGCGTGTAGATGTCGAAGCCCACGTCACCCGAGAAGATTCGCGAGAACCACGTGTCGTGTGCGCTCGAAGGCGACGCTTCGATGCGGGGCTGCACGATCGTGTAGCCAGCCGTGACACGCCCCGTGTCGGCGTCGAACACGGCGCGATTGAGCGGATGCGCGAGCACGCCCACGAGGCGCCGGGCACAGCCCATCGGCAGTTGGGTGTCGCTGTCGAGCGTGATCACGAAGCGAATGTCACGCAGGCCGCTCGCTTCACCCTCGTGCCAGATGTAACTGGTCTGGGTATCGCCGCGGAGCAGGCGATTGAGCTCCGCGAGCTTGCCGCGTTTGCGTTCCCAGCCCATGAAACACTGCTCTTGGGGATTCCAGCGGGGCTCGCGATGCAACAGATGAAATGGGCCCGGGCCGCCCTGGCCGTGCTTGGCGTTCAACGCGGTGACGCAGGCCGACGCGCGCTGCACCAGAGCCTCGCTCTGCGGCATGACCGCGGCGTCCATGTCGTCGGTCAAGAGCGCGAACTGCAGCTGCGCGTCGGGATTGGACAGATAGTGCAGCTCGATCTGCCGGATCATGGGCGCGATGTCTCGCTCGTGCCCAAGCAAGGTCGGAATCACCACCAGGGTCTTGGCGTCGCTCGGCAAGCCCTTCGAAAAATCGAGCTTCGGCTGGGTGCGAGGCGGCACCACGTGCGCGACCAACCACTGCATAGTCGACACGGCTGCGGCCGAGGTCGGCACGACGAAGACCAACATCGCCACGGCGATCGCGAAGCCGTGGCCTTGGGTGCGCGTCAGCAGCGCACCGAGCGCGAGCAACGGCAAGAACGTCAGCGACGCAATCGATCCCAGGTACCAAGCCGTAGGATGCGCGGTGAGCACGCGTCGCGCGCGCTCCATGCCTTTGGCGCGAAAGCCGATGCGAGCCTCCAGGCTCAGCCTGCCCTGATCCATCAGGTAGTGACCTACGTGCCCGCGGCGCTCATCGTGGGCGTGCTCGCGCGCCATCGTGATCGCGAGGTCGGCGATCTCTTGCTCCAACCGGCCCGTGCGCCAGGCGAGCACTTCGACCACTTTGCGATACGCATCGCAGGTCTCGAAGTCCATTCGATCGTAGAGCGCTGCAGGGTCTGTGCGCAGAATTGCTTCGACGCGGTTGGTCTTCTCGAAGAAGGTCTTCCAATCCATCGCGTCGAGCACGCGGAGCGCGTGGATGGCGCGTTCCACACCGAGGCCCGGTTCCAGCGGCAGGTGCCCGACCAGCTTGGCACTGGTCTCCGGCGCGGGCGCGCGCAGACCAAAGTGCGCGCGTTCACCCAACTCGGGCGCATACAGCTCCGATAGAAAGCGCAGCAAGTGCCGCAGCACGCACGAGCGCAACATGGTCGGCAGCGCCCAGAGCTCCGCGATCGTCAGTGGCGACACGGTCTGATAGGCGTCGATGAAGCGTCGCAGGCCCACGAGATCGAGCTCGAGTCGATGACTGGTCACGAGCGCGCGCGCCAGCGTGTCGACCCGCAGGCTGCCTTTCGAGGGCCCCGACGCGACCTGGGGCAAATGCAGTACGAACCCGTGCGGCAGCTCTTCCTCGACTTGGCGTGCCACGCGCCGAATCAAGTAGTAGTTGTCGAGAAACCACTCCGCTGCCTTGGGCGAGTCCGCGTCGGCGATGGGCGTGGCTGCCAAGTGCTTCCGCGCGGACTCGATCGCACGCGTGACTGGCGACGCTTCGAAGAAACGCGCCGGCGAGCGGACTGCGCGGGTCAAGTCGAGCTGACCTCGCGCGAGGTCAGCCGCTTCCGCTTCAATGGCGACTGACCTCTCGGCCGGTTCCGGTGACGCAGCGCCGAGGCCCGGAGTCACTCACCCTCGGGCGGGTAGCTTGCGCGCAGCGGCGGCGCGGAGCTGTGCCGCGAATCGTGCTTGCCGCAGAAGTCCTGCTCCGGCAGATCCTGCAGCACGAGCATCGGCAGTTGCGAGTGCGTCAGTAGATCGGTCGTGACACTGCCGAAGGCGTGCAGCGGATCGCACGCCGAACCATGCGCGGAGAGCACGATCAAATCCACACCCTCCCGCTGAGAGACCTCGAGCAAGGCCTGGCGCTCATTGACGTGGCGAACCACGAGCGTGCGCACGCGGGTGGCCTCGTGCGTCAAGCGGTCGCTCAAATGTTGCAGATAACGACCGCCTGAGAGCTCTAGATGACCGGCGAGCTCGTACGCGAGCGCAAGATCTTCGGGCGCATGCAGCACCAGCGTCGGCAACGGCTCTTGCACGACGTGCACCAGCAGGAGCTCCGCACCATAGCTACGCGCGATCCGTGCAGCCGTCGGCAGCACACTCTCGGTGCGTGGCGAGCCGTCCAGCGGAACGAGCAGCCGCTGGGGCAGCCCGGTCTTCGGAGGCGCGTCCGGCGAGGTGTGCACGATGAACACGGAGCTATGCGCGAGCGCCAAGACTTGCTGCACCGTGCTGCCGAGATTCGAGGCCGCGCTGCCGCCTTCGCCGTGGCTCGAGAGCACGACGAGGTCGGCGCTGAGCTCACGGGCCAGATCGACGATGCGCTCCGCCGGCTGACCTTGCTCGAGGCGCGTCTGTACGGCCTGTCCCAGCGTTTTCGACGTCTCTTTCTGAATCCGCTCGAGGTAGACGCCTGCTTCGCGGCGCGAGATTTCCCAGGCGAGCACGTCGCTCGTATGAGGACCCGACTGCTCGGGCCGCTGCCGTTCCATCACGTGCACGAGCGTAACGGAACTCCCAAAAGTCTTTGCAACGCCGAGCACGTACGGCAGCGACGCTTCGGAACCGGGAGAACGATCGAGACACACCAGCACGTGATGCCCGTGTGCATGAGTACCAACTTCCGCGGGTGCGGTGTCCATAGGTCTGTGCACAATGCAAAAAGCTCACCACTCGCATCTTCGAGCGCTGCATTCTCCTGCAAACGCGCGCCGCCGGCAACTTGGGGCGATCTTGTCTCGCACGTTTGTCTCGCTGAGACAGCCGGCTGCGCGTGCTCGCGGTATCGCTCGCGATACCGTTGCGGGACGGGCAGCGCGACTTGGGAGGAATTCGCAGGGGTGGAGGCCGCCTCGATAGACCTCGATGGGCTATTTCTTGGTGAACCACATGGCCTCCGCGAGTTGGCCTGCCGCTTGCGTTGACGCACCACGAAGTCGTGCCTGTCGCAGTGTTCTTCGTTCTTCCGCTTTCCCTCCCGGAGCTTCGGCGGTGAATCAAATCGCAACCGAAAGGGGCGGAGCCTGCCCAAACGCCGGCTTCCGCTCGACCGATTGGCACGTCCTCACGAGCGCCTCCGGCAGCTCGCCCTGAAAACCGTCGCGCGGTGCGTGCTCTTGCATGAATCGGTGGAAGAGCGCGGGGAGATCTTCGCGGTGCGCACAAAGCGGCGGCACGTGAATGTGGATCAGGTTGACCCGGTAGTAGAGCTCTTCGGAGAAGGCTCCTGTCTGCATGGCCTGCGTGAGCTCGCGATGCGTGGTGGCGAGTACGCGAATATCGACGGGGTCCTGGTCGACAGCGTCGAAGGCCCGCTCTTCCTCCGCTTTCAACAGCGCAAGCAGGCTGTCTTGCAGAGCGCAGGATAGCTCGCCGATGTCGTGCAACAGCAGCGATCCATGACGCGGCAGCGGGCGTGAGAAGAAGTCGCTCGGCAACGACACGCAATGAACCTCGACGAGCGGGTTTCCTGCGCGTGAGCTGCGCCGGTGAATTTCCCGCGCCACGCGGTCCTTGCCGACGCCCACTTCTCCGGTGACTAGCACCGGGAGGTCGCTGGCAGCGCTCTGCTCGATGAGCTTTTGGACCCGCATCATCGCTCGACTCGTGCTGTGGTGCACAGACCGGGCGGCACCACCGTTGTCAAAACCCATCATACATCCGATGAAAAGCAAGATGCGGGCCACGCGACGGGCCCGCGGGAGTGGAGCCTGAGTGTCGATCCCCGGCGCTCGGGCCGCAGCATTTCTGCCCCGCCTGCGGCCGTGAGCTCATCCGCAGTGGGGCAGAGATGCGTGCGCACGATCATCGGTGACCGCAGCTTCACCGCTCGGCGACGCTGTGCGGTTGAACGACGATCTCGACGCGCCGATTGTTGGCGCGACCCTCGGCGCTCTTGTTGTCGGCGATCGCACGCGAATAGCCCAAGCCCTGCGAGGTCACGCGGTCGGCCGCGATCCCGCGAGACACGAGATAGTCACGCACGGCCTGCGCGCGCCGTTGCGACAACTCCTGGTTGTAGCTCTCGCTGCCTTGAGAGTCGGTGTGCCCCTCCACCACGATCTTGGAATCCGGATCCTGCTGGGTGAGGGCCTCCGCGACACTGTTCAGCTTCGCTTGCGCCGAGGGCAACAAGTCCGCCTTGCCGGACGTGAAGAGCACGCCTCCCGAGAGCGTGATCACCATGCCGCGCGTCTCTTGCTTGACCGATGCAAACTTGGCCAGATCAGCTGCCGCCTGGGCCGCTCGCTTCTCCGCTTCGGCACGCGCCGCGCGTTCCGAAGCGAGCTGCTGTTCTTTCGTCTGAATCGTCTGGCCCTGCAACGCCAATTGCTGCTTCGCTTGGGCAAGCTCGGCGGCCGTCATCTTCGCGTGTGTGGCCTCCTCGGCATGCATCGCCGTGAGTATCTGCTGTTGGCGCGCAGTGGCCTCGGTGGCTTCGGCGCGAGTCTCGGCGATTTGGGCGCGACGGTCCGCGACATAGGCCAGGTCGCGGGTCTCGCGCGTGTCACCGTCCTCCTTGAACGAATGTTCTGCCGCTTCGAGTGCCCTTTGGGCCGTGTAAAGGTCCGCAGGGTCGAGCTTCGCTGCCGTGCCCTGCTGCGCGCGGCTGTACGACGTGCGGGCGGACACCAAGTCAGGTGGCGGCGCCGCGGTTGCGCAACCCGCAGAGGCGAGTGCCAGCACGAGACCAGTCTTCATTACGCTCGAGGTTTTCATTGCGTCGCTCCTTGTTCGAGGTTGGTCGAGCGCTGAGCGTTCGACTGTTCGACGGCCTTGTTCGCGGCCAGCGTGGCGTTGTCTCTGCGAGCCAACGCGATCGCCAGCTCGGCATCACTCTTGGCGCGCTCGAGCAATCTCGAGGCCGTCTTGTTGTCGTCGTCTTTCATCGCGGTCTTTGCTTGCTGCAGCTGCTCCTCTGCGAGCTTGAGATGAAGCTGTGCCTTCGGGTTGTTTTGCGCGCCCACCTCGTTCGCGCTGCGGTTTGCGGATTGAACGTCGGCGAGTTGCTGCGTGGGCGGCGGATAGGTGCCTGCGCACCCCAGCGCGAGCAAGAGCGCCACAGGAGTAGTTGGGATCAAAATGTTCATGTTTCCTTAGCCTTTCGGTGCAGACCTCGAGGGACCAGATCTAGTTGGAACGACTCCAATGCGCTGCATGGAGCGTGCCGCGGACGAACACCGACCACGCCCACCTTCCCATCCACCACTTCGACGCAGGTTTTGTTGCCTGGCCCACCTTCAGAAACGGCCTATACTGGTCTGGTTGATGATCGCGCGACCCGGTGTTCTCCACGTTTCGTTCGTCTTCGTACTCGCCGCCTGTGCGGGAGCGAATCACCCCGCCACGCTGCCAGTCACGCCGCCACAACCGCGGCGCGTGCGCGTTGCCCAGCAGTTGATTGAGCGCTGCGACCGCGCCATCGCCGAAGACAGCTACGACAGCGTGGTGCAGTGCATGGCCAAGCTCGCCAACCTGTACACGCCCGCCGAGTACGCCGAAGCCGTGTTCCCGCGGAGTCTGGAGCGAGCGGCGCAGTACCTGGTGCGTAAGGGCTCGCCGCGCGGTGACGAGGGACGCGTGCTCTCGGGCCTGCTGATCGAAAGTCTGCTGCATCCCGACGATGCTGCGGCCTTGGAGCGCTACGAGCGCCTTGTGTATTGGAGCTTCGATGCACGCGCCGACATGAACGGACCGCTGGAGCGCTTCCAAGGCCTGATGGAGGCGTGGGAAGAACATGCACGCCTGTCGCCCACGCCGGCTGTCATCGATGCGCTCGAGCGCTTGCGCCTCGAGCAGCGCGACGCGGTCGTGCAGCTCTTCTTACCGCACGAGAAGCATGTGCCACCAGCGTCGGCCGCAGCGTTCTAGACGGCAGCTCGCCGGGGACAGCGTGCTCGGCGGCGCTGCCTTGGCACTTTGCTTGGCGCGGAGCTTGCTTCGTTCCTGCGCGCTCACAGCACGCAGCGGACGCCAACTCTCTACCCTCACGAGGCTCACGTGGACTTGAAGGACCTTCACCCGACCTGCGGCCAAGCGCTCTGGCTCGACTACATTCGGCGTCAGCTGCTGCAGAGCGGCGAGCTTGCACGGATGGTGCGCGAAGACGGCATCCGCGGCGTCACCACCAATCCGTCGATCTTCGAGAAGGCCATTGCAGACAGCACGGACTACGCGGCCTCGATCGAGCGTGTCGACAAGCGCCAGAGTACGGCGGCGGTCTACGAGCAGCTCGCCATCGAGGACATCCAGCAGGCCGCAGACGTTCTGCGTCCGGTCTACGACGAATCCGAGCGTCGCGACGGCTACGTCAGCATGGAGGTCTCGCCGCACCTCGCGCACGACACGCAAGGCACGATCGCCGAGGCGACGCGGCTGTGGCACACCGTGCGGCGCGACAACCTGATGGTCAAAGTGCCCGGCGCGCCGGAGGGCATTGCGGCGTTCCGCCAGCTGATCGGCCGCGGCATCAACGTGAACGTCACGCTGCTGTTCTCGCGCAGCGTCTGCGACGACGTGGCCGAAGCGTACATGGACGGGCTCGACACGCTGCTGGAGTACGGCGGAGATCCCGCGCGCGTGGCCAGCGTGGCCAGCGTGTTCGTCAGTCGCCTCGACGTGCTGGTGGACCCGATGTTGAAGGCGCGGCTCGCGAGCGGCTCTCCTGCGCAGCGCGCGCAGCTGCAGAGCGTGATCGGCAACGTCGCGATCGCAAACGCCAAGCTCGCGTATCAGGACTGGAAAGAGCGCTGCCAGGGTGCGCGCTGGCAGGCCCTGGCGGCGCGTGGCGCCCGCGCGCAGCGCCTGCTCTGGGCGAGCACGAGCACCAAGGCCCCGAACCTCAGCGACGTGCTCTACGTCGAGGCGCTGATCGGCCCCGACACGGTCGACACGATTCCCCCTGCCACGCTCACAGCGTTCCGCGATCACGGCAAGCTGGTGAGCCAGCTCGAGCAGAACCTGGACCAGGCGCGGCAGGTCATGGCGACGCTGGCAGACGTGGGCATCTCGATCGACGAGCTGACCGCACGCCTGCTCGCGCAGGGCGTCGAGAGCTTCTCCGCGTCGTTCGACGCGCTGATGGCCGCGATCGAGAAGAAGCGCAACGCCGCGGCGGCCAACGCTGCTCCTCCGCACGCCTGACGAGACGACTCGCGCGCGGGTGGCGGCAGGACTGCCTCAGGTCTGCGCGGTGGCCGGACGCGCAGGCTGCCCGCCCGCCCACGCTATGGCCGTCGCCGCGTCGTCGTAGCCGAAGCCCTTCAGCTCGGCTTCCACGAAATGTGCGCCAAGCTGAGGCCCGAGGCTTGCCAGCGGGCTGTCGGCCGCGAACGCGACTCTCCGCACCTTGCGCTGATGATCGCGCACGAAGCGCACGTGCCGCAGTAGGCTGCCGAAGTTCTCCCAGCCGGGAAACGTGCGCATGTGAATCACCAGGCCGCGTAGCTCGCCGTGCGCGCTGATCCAGGCATCGGCGATGTCGGCCAGCGCGTCGAAGTCCTGCGCGCGCAGGGCCTGCGTAATCTCGACGACGATCACGCCGCTGTCCGCCAGCAGGCGCGGCACCACCGCCGCGACTTCCGGCAACGAGCCGAGCCACGCGACCGCCGCTCCGCGTTCGGTGCTCGGGAAGACGCGCACCGGACACGGCATCACGAAACCTGCGAGCTTGGTCGCTTCGCGGATGAAGGCCACATCGCTGACGATCGCGCAGCCGTCGAACATGCGTATCGAGCGCAGGCCGAGCTTGGCGTCTTCCCAGACGCCACCCGGTGTGAAGCCCTGGAACTCGGGTCCGAATTGGTAGAGCAAGCGCAGGCGACGTCCGTCACGTCGCGCAGCGTCGATCAGCGGTTCGAACGTGTGCTCGTAGTCTTCTCTGGATATCTTGCCTGTGGCCAGGAAGCCATCGAGTGGTGCGGGCAGATCGGGGATGCGTTCCAACATGGGGGGTCCTCCGCTCTCCACGAGCACGCCGCGCGCGCGTGAGGCATTGCTGTCGTGCAGAATCGTCTCGCTCATGCCGCGCGCGACGCAGATCTTTCGGGAACGAGCAGGCTGTGCCCGTCGTGATGCCGCGAGCCCTGTACGGCGGGAAAGCGATGCACGAGAAACACCGCCAGCATGAACGCGAGTACGTAGAGAATCACGAAGCCGAGCACGTTGCGCGCTAGGCGGGGCGGTCTGGCGGTCTGGTTGGTATGGGCCATGCGAGCGAGCTCCTGCTTGCGCGCGGCAGCGAGGCCCGCGTTCGCAGCTCAGTGGAGAGCAATGCTCGTGCCAGCGCGACGTAGCGCGTTGGCACGTCCACGCGCAGTCAGGTGCCACGCTCCACGTGGAACGTGCGCGGATCGAGTCGCGTCGCCGCGGCCGCATCCACGAGCCAGGTCAGCTCACCCGTCGGCACGATGCGCTGCGCAGGCAGCTGCAGCGGATCGTGCGGACCGTACAGCACTTGCGCGAGCCGCTCGGCCTTCTGTGCACCCGAGACGAGAAATAGCGTGGCTTCCGCGTTGTTCAAGAGCTGCGGCGTGAGCGTCACGCGCGCAAGCGGGTGAGCGCCGCGCGCCGAGACCCAGCGTCCGGGCTCGTCGTTCGAGCCGGGCAGGAGCGACGCGGTGTGACCGTCGGCGCCGAGCCCGAGCAAGACCAGGTCGAAGCCGTGCGTCGGGGTGTCCGACGACGCCGAGCGTCCCAACAGAGTCGCGAGCGTGGCTTCGTAAGCGGCCGCAGCACGCACCGGCTCTTGCTCGCCTGCGATGCGGTGGATGCGCGCCGGATCGAGCGGCACGTGTCGTAGCAGCGCCTGCGCGACCATGCCGTAGTTGCTCTCGGGCGCGTCAGGTGGAACGCAGCGCTCGTCGCCAAAGCACAGCTCGGTGCGGCTCCAGTCGATGCGCGCGGCGAACGCGGGTGTGGCCAACAGCTCGTAGAGGGCGCGCGGCGTGTTTCCGCCCGACAGGCAGAAGAGAAAGCGTCGTCGTGCGCTGCAGGCGCGCGCCGCCGCGTCGACCACGCGCTCGGCCGCACCACGCATCAGCGCAGCGGGGTCCGCAAACACGAGTACGCACGCCGTCTCCACCATCGGCTCCAGGCAGATTGTGACACGACGCGCGGGCGCGCGTCGGTGCTACGGTACGCCGCTTCACTCGTGCGCCAGCCCATGAACCAAGATCTCGAGGCCAAAGGCCATCCGGGCATCCCCGCACGCTGGACCTCCAGCGCCAAGACCGGCGTCGGCACTGCGCGCAGCGACGCGAGCCACGTCTGGTTCACGCTCAGCCATGGCATTCTCAACGAGATCTACTTCCCGCGGCTCGATCGCGCCTGCACGCGCGACTGCGGCTTGATCGTCACTGACGGCCGCGACTTCTTCTCGGAGGAAAAGCGCCAGACGCACACCCAGGTGAGCCCGCTCGAGGACGGCGTTCCAGGCTATCGGCTGATCAACACGTGTCTGGAGGGGCGCTACCGGATCGAGAAGACCGTGATCTGCGACCCCGAGCGAGACGCGCTGCTCCAGCACATTCGCTTCGTGCCCCTGCGCGGCACGCTCGACGACTACCGCGTCTACGTGCTCTTGGCGCCCCACCTCGACAACGAAGGCGCGGCCAACAGCGCGTACGTGCAGGACTACAAAGGTGTGCCGATGCTCTTCGCCACGCGCGAGGCGACGGCCCTCGCGCTGGCCTGCTCGCGGCCGTGGCGCGCGCGCTCCGTGGGCTTCGTCGGCGCTTCCGACGGCTTTCGAGAGCTCGCCGCCAACAAGCAGCTGCTCGCGCAGTACGCGCGCGCGCGCGACGGCAACGTGGCGCTGACGGGCGAGCTCGATCTGCGTGGCAGCGACGGCGAGGCCGTGCTCTCGATCGCGTTCGGTCGCAGCATGTCCGAGGCCGGGCAAGTCGCACGCGCCAGCTTGCAGCAGGACTTCACGGAGACCGAGCGCGCGTTCACCGCCGGCTGGCGCACGTGGCAACAGAGCCTTCTGCAGCTGCACGCGCACGGCGCCTCGCCCGACCTGTTCCGCACCAGCAGCGCGGTGCTGGGCACGCACGGCGCCAAGCAATTCGCAGGCGGTATGATCGCGAGCCTGTCGATCCCGTGGGGCTTCGCCAAGGGCGACAACGATCTCGGTGGCTATCACTTGGTCTGGCCGCGCGACCTGGTCGAGAGCGCGGGCGCGCTGCTGGCCGCTGGTGCGCACGCCGATGCGCGCGAAGTGCTCGCGTACCTGCAAGCCACGCAGGAAGCCGACGGTCACTGGCCGCAGAACATGTGGCTCGACGGCAGCCCGTTCTGGACCGGCATCCAGCTCGACGAGACCGCGTTTCCGATCCTGCTGCTCGATCTCGCGTTGCGCGAGGGCGCGCTCGCGCAGAGCGAACGCACGCGCTACTGGCCAATGGTGCGACGCGCAGCGGGCTTTCTCGCGCGCACCGGGCCGGTGACGCAGCAGGATCGCTGGGAAGAGGATCCCGGCTATTCGCCGTTCACGCTGGCGGTGTCGATCGCGGGCTTGCTGGTGGCGGCAGAGCTTGCCGACAGCGAGGGCGAGCCCGCCGTGGCGGCACGACTACGCGAGACCGCGGATGCCTGGAACGAATGCGTCGAGCAGTGGACATACGTGACCGGAACGGAGTTGGCCATGCGCGTCGGCGTCGCCGGGTACTACATCCGCGTCGCCGCGCCGGACACAGCGGACGGGCCCTCGCCCGCGACTGGCTTCGTACCGATCAAGAATCGCTCGCCAGACTTTCCCGCGGCGATCGCGCAGCAGATCGTGAGCCCCGACGCGCTCGCGCTGGTGCGCTTCGGCCTACGCGACGCGCTCGATCCGCGCATCGTCGATACGGTCAAGACGATCGATGCGCTGCTCGCGCTAGAGACGCCGCGCGGACCGGTCTTCTACCGCTACAACGAAGACGGCTACGGCGAGCACGCCGACGGAAGCGCCTTCGATGGCACCGGCATCGGTCGACCTTGGCCGCTTCTGACCGGCGAGCGCGCGCACTACGAGCTAGCCGCGGGCCGACCGGAGCAAGCGCAGCGCCTGCTCGACACGCTCGGCGCGTTCGCGAACGAAGGGGGCCTTCTGCCCGAGCAGGTCTGGGATCAGCCCGACATCCCGGACCGCGAGCTGTTCTTCGCGCAGGGCAGCGGCTCCGCGATGCCTCTGGTCTGGGCACACGCGGAGTACATCAAGCTGTGCCGCTCGCTGCGCGATCGGCGGCTCTTCGATCGACCGCCGCAGACCGTGGCGCGCTACGCGCACGGCCCGGTCGTGTCGCCGTTCGCGTTCTGGCGCTTCAACCACCAGCGCGCGACCTTTCCCGCCGGCAAGCGCCTGCGCATCGAAGTCCTTGCGCCCGCGGTGGTGCACTACAGCTTCGACGGCTGGCGCACTAGCCAGGATCTCTCCAGCACCGACACCACGCTCGGCCTGCACATCGTCGACCTGGCGACCGAGTCGTTGCCAGCTGACGCACGCGTCTGTTTCACGTTTCTCTGGACCGACGAAGGCCGCTGGGAAGGCGCGGACTTCACGCTCGCCGTCGCGGCCTCGAGCGCTTCGTGAATTTGGACTTGGCCGTCGAGCGCTTCGTGCCCGAGCTGGCGGCGCGCTGCAGCGCGGGCAGGTCGTATTGCAAGAGATCGGCGATGTGCTCGATCGTGACGTCGGCGGGCGGATAGTCCTGCACGTCGGGCGCGGTCGCGTAGTGCCCCTGGCGCGGGAACACGGTCGTGAGCCGCTTGCCCCAGTGCTTCTTCACGGCAGTCAGGATCCGGACCTTGTCGTCGACCAAGACGTAGTGCTCGGCCGGGAAGCGACGCTCGACATCGTGGAGCTCGTGCTCTTTGTGGATGTAGATCAAGACGCGCCGCTGCACCGCCTCGAATAGGCCCGATCGTTCCACCTTACGCGGCTGGAACACCACGTCGCCGTCGCTGAAGATCACGGTCGTGCCGAAGCGCGCCGCGTGTTCGAGCACGTCGAGCGAGCCGGGAAACAAGCGGTTCGCGAACGGGTAGCTGGTGAGGAACGCCGACACGGCGAGCACGTTCGGGTCGTGCGGATAGTGAACACGGTAGCTCTGCAGCGCTCCGAGGTAGTCGGCGTAGCCGAGCTCCGTGCGCAGCGCCTCGAAGATCTCGAAGTAGTGTTGCGTGCGCTCGGGGCCCAGCTCGTGCAGCAGGTGTCGGCGCAGATCGCCGATCACGCGATCGTTGTCGAGCAGGGTGTTGTCGACGTCGAACAGGAACACCGCCGATGTGGGCTTCGGGCGCGGCGCGCGCGCGTGGCCGGGCGTGAGCGGCGGAGCGACCGGATCCTGCAGGCGCTGCCACAGCCGAAAGCCTCCGACAAAAGCGTGGCTGTTCGAGCCCAGGCGCGCACCCTCAGGCGGATGGTGCAGCGCCGCGGCACCGCCGCCGCCGATCACGACGTCATCGGCCTCCAGCGCGACGCGCAGCGCCTGCGTCACGTCGGTGACCACGTGGCGCCACTTCTTGTCGCCCAGGCGCCTACGACCCTGCGCGCCCAGGTAGTCCTCGTAGCTGCGCCCCTTCTTGTACGGCAGGTGAGCGAGCTCCATCGGCTGCAGTACGCCGTCGACGATCATCGCCGACCCGAGCCCGGTGCCGAGACCCAGGAACAGCATGCGCCCGCCCGCGTAGCTGCCGAGCGCCTGCATCGCTGCGTCGTTGACGACCTTCACCGGCTTGCCGAACGCCGCCGCGAAGTCGAAGCCGACCCAGCCGGCGGCCAGGTTGTGAGGCTCGCTGAACGGCTTGCCCTGCAGCACCGGTCCCGGATAGCCGAGCGACACGGCGTCGTAGCTCCAGTCGGCGGTCATGTGCTTGACCGCGTCGACCATGGTTGCAGCTGTCATATTCGGGCCCGAGACCACGCGGCGCGGCGTGCGCTTGCCGGACAGCAGCGCCTTCACGTGCTGGCCACCCACGTCCACTGCCAGGATCTTCATCGTCCCTCCGGCGCGTGCCAGCCGCCGATCGCGGCCGTCAGCTGCTGCGCTTGGTCGGGGCCCCAGGTTCCGGGCTCGTACTCGTGCACGGGCGTGGCATCGCCGAGCACCGGATCGACCACGGCCCAGGCCGCCTCCACGCCGTCCTCGCGCTGGAACAACATCGCCTCGCCCGCCATCGCGTCCGCGAGCAAGCGTTCGTAGGGCTCGAGCTCGTCGTTGCGGGACTGCTGCACGATCTCCAGCTCGGTCGCTTCGGAGACCATCGCCTCGCCGGGCCGCTTCACGCGCGCGCCGACCGCGATCGTCATGTCGGGGCTCAAGCGAAAGCGAAAATAGTTGGCCTCGCTGCGCGCCAGCTGCGCGACCGGCGGGCGCTTCAGCGTGACCAACACTTCGGTGCTGGTCACGGGCAGGCACTTGCCCGCGCGGATGTAGAACGGCACGCCATCCCAGCGCCAGGAGTCGAGCTGCAGCTGCAGCGCGGCGAACGTCTCGACGCTCGAGCTCGGCGAGACGCCGGCGACGCTGCGGTAGCCGCTGAACTGCCCGCGCACCACGTCCTCGGGCCGCAGCGGCCGAAGCGCGCGCAGCACCTTGACCTGCTCGTCGCGCATCGAGTCGTGGTAGCTCGCGGTCGGTGGCTCCATGGCCAGAAGGCTGACCACCTGCAGCATGTGATTCTGCACCACGTCCCGCAGCGCGCCCGCTTCCTCGTAGAACGCGCCACGGCCCTGCACACCGAAGCTCTCGGCCATGGTGATCTGTACGTTGTCCACGTAGTTGCGGTTCCAGACCGGCTCGAGGAACGTGTTCGCGAAGCGAAAGATGGCCAGGTTCTCGACCGAGCCCTTGCCGAGGTAGTGGTCGATGCGAAAGATCGCCGACTCGTCGAACACGCCGTGCAGCGTGGCGTTGAGCGCGCGCGCCGAGGCGAGGTCGCGGCCGAACGGCTTTTCGAGCACGACGCGCGCGTCGTTGGAGCAGCCCGACTTCGCGAGCCCCTCGACCACCACGCCAAACACGCTCGGCGGGATCGCGAGGTAATGCAGCGGGCGCTTGGCGTCGCCGAGCTCTTTGCGCAGCGCGGCGTAGGTCGCGTCGTCGTGGTAGTCGCCGTCAACGTAGCGCAGCGCCGCCGAGAGCTTCGCGAACGCCGCCTCGTCGATCGTGCCGTGCTGCTCGATGCTCGCGCGTGCCCGCGCGCGCAGCTGCTCCAGCTTCCAGTTCGAGCGCGCGACACCAACCACCGGTACGTTCAGCCGGCCGCGCCGCGCCATCGCCTGCAGCGCGGGGAAGACCTTCTTGAACGCGAGATCGCCGCTCGCGCCGAAGAACACCAGCGCGTCCGAGGCTGCTTTCGCGTCGCTCACGATTTCTTCTCCAGGTGACCACCGAACTGAAAGCGCATGGCCGACAGGATGCGATCCTGAAAGTCCGCCTGACCGCGCGACGCAAAGCGCTCGAATAGCGCGGCGGACAGCACGTTCGCAGGAACCGCTTCATCGACCGCGGCCTGCAGCGTCCAACGCCCCTCGCCCGAGTCGGAGACGCGCCCGGCGAACTTGTCGAGCGTGGGATCCGCAGCCAACGCGCTGGCGGTGAGATCGAGCAGCCAGGACGAGATCACGCTGCCGCGACGCCAGACCTCGGCGACATCCGCCAGATCGAAGTCGTACTGGTAGTACTGCGGATCGCGCAGTGGCGTGGTCTCGGCATCGGCCGTGGCGCTGCGCTTGCCGAGATCGGCGTGGCGCAGGATGTTCAGCCCTTCGGCGTAGGCAGCCATCAGCCCGTACTCGATGCCGTTGTGCACCATCTTGACGAAGTGACCGGCGCCGTTCGGTCCGCAGTGCAGGTAGCCGCGCTCGGCCGTGCCTGCACGCTGCTCGCGACCCGGCGTACGCGCCAGCTCGCCCGCGCCCGGCGCAAGCGTCGCGAACACCGGGTCCAGGTGCTGCACCACCGCGGGCTCGCCGCCGATCATCAGGCAGTAGCCACGCGCAAGGCCTAGCACTCCGCCACTGGTGCCGCAGTCCACGTAGTGTAGGCCGCTCGTCGCGAGCTTCGCTGCGCGGTCGACGTCGTCGCGGTAGTACGAGTTGCCGCCGTCGATCACGATATCACCGCTCTCGAGCAGGGGCGCCAGCTGCTCCAGCGTCGCGTCCACGGCGGCAGCTGGAACCATCAGCCAGACCGCGCGCGGCCGTGACAGCTTCGCGACGAAGTCGGAGAGCGACGTGCTGGCGCCTGCGCCCTCGGCGGCCAGCGCCGTGACCGCCGCCTGGGCCACGTCGTGCACGACGCAGGTGTGGCCCCCGCGCAACAAGCGACGCGTCATGTTGGCGCCCATGCGCCCGAGTCCGATCATTCCGAGTTGCATTCGTCGCCTCCGCGCGTTGCTTTCGTGGCTTCGGCCCATGATGGGCTCGCCCGCTCGTGCCGGTCCAGCCCGGATCCGCGACCTTGCCATTTGCATTTCGGCATTTCGCGCGCATGTGAGTGGTCGACGTAACGCGCGTCGGACCGTGCCTATGCCATTGTGGCTGGCGATGTTTCGTCGGAGGCCTACATCGTGCAAGCTCACATCGCTCGGATCCCGAGTCGCAAGCCGTCGAACACATCGACATGGAGAACACGGTGGCCTCGAAGCCGGAACGTCATCCTTCGCTAACCGCACGACCCGAGTGGCAGGCGCTGTGCGAGCACCGCGCGCAGCTCGACAAGCGCCACCTGCGCGACCTGTTCGCACAAGATTCCCGGCGCGGTCAGCGCTTAGCCGCGGAAGCGGTTGGCGTGTATCTCGACTACTCGAAGCAACGGGTCAGCGACGAGACGCTGCGCCTCTTGATCCAGCTGGCGGAGGCGTGCGAGCTGCCGGCGCGCGTCGCCGGAATGTTTCGGGGCGATGTGATCAACGTCACCGAGCAACGTGCCGTGCTGCACGTGGCGCTGCGCGCGCCGGTCTCGGAAAACATCCTGGTCGACGGGGCGAACGTCGTGCCGGATGTGCACGCCGTGCTCGAGCGTATGGCCGCCTTCGCGGAACGCGTGCGCAGTGGAGCCTTCACCGGCCACACCGGCAAGCGCATCCGCAACCTCGTGAACATCGGCATCGGGGGCTCGGACTTGGGCCCCGTGATGGCGTACCAAGCGCTGCGTCACTACAGCCAGCGCGACCTGACCCTGCGCTTCGTCTCGAACGTCGACGGCACGGACTTCGCCGAGGCGGTGGCCGATCTCGACGCCGCGGAGACACTGTTCATCGTCTGCTCGAAGACGTTCACCACGCTCGAGACGCTGAGCAACGCCCGCGCCGCGCGCGCCTGGTGCCTGCGTGCGCTCGGAAACGAAGACGCCATCGCGAAACACTTCGTCGCCGTGTCGACGAATGCACAGGCCGTCGGTAAGTTCGGCATCGACCCCGCCAACATGTTCGGCTTCTGGGATTGGGTCGGCGGTCGCTACTCGATGGACAGCGCGATCGGCCTCTCGACCATGCTGGCGATCGGCCCTGCGCACTTTCGCGAGCTGCTCGACGGCTTCCACGCCATGGACACGCACTTTCGCAGCGCGCCGCTCGCGACCAACCTGCCCGTGCTGATGGCGCTCATCGGGATCTGGAACGCGAACTTCCTGGGCGCCGAAACCGTGGCCGTGCTGCCCTACGATCAATACCTGCAGCGCTTCCCCGCGTACCTGCAGCAACTGATCATGGAGAGCAACGGCAAGCACGTGACGCTGGACGGAACGCCGGTCGACTACGCGACCTCGCCCGTGTACTGGGGCGAGCCCGGAACCAACGGCCAGCACTCGTTCTATCAGCTGCTGCACCAGGGAACGCGCTTGATTCCCTGCGACTTCCTCGGCTTCGTCAGCTCGCTCAATCCGCTCGGCGAGCAGCACGACCTGCTGATGGCGAACCTGTTCGCGCAGAGCGAGGCGCTTGCGTTCGGCAAGACCGCGGGCGAGGTGAAGGCCGAAGGCGTCGCCGACGCGCTCGTGCCGCATCGCGTCTTCGAGGGCAATCGGCCGAGCAGCACGCTGCTCGTTCAGCGCCTGACGCCGTACTCGCTCGGCACGCTGGTGGCGCTCTACGAGCACAGCGTGTTCGTGCAAGGCGTCATCTGGAACCTCGACAGCTTCGACCAGTGGGGCGTAGAGCTGGGCAAGGCGCTGGCCAAGCGCACCGCCGAGGAGCTCGCCGCCGTGGAGGAGCCCACGCTCGGCCACGACAGCTCCACCAACACCCTCGTGCGCCGCTACCGGCAGCTGCGCCAACGGTAGCGATGAACCACCCCTCGACGGGCCCCTGCGTGTTGACGCTGAACGGCGGCTCGGCGAGCTTGAAATTCGCAGTGTATACGGCGGCGCCGACGCCGGAGCGCACGCTGCACGGCATGCTCGAGCGGCTCGGCGAGACCACGGCGCAGCTGACGTGCCAGGGCGCGAACGGCGCCGAGCCCAGCGTGCCGGTGCCCGCACAGCCCAGCGCGGCCGAGTTTCTCGTCGACTGGCTTGCGCAGCGCAGCGAGCTTCGGTCGCTGGTGGCCGTGGGGCACCGTGTCGTGCACGGCATGCTGCACAGCGAGCCCGAGGAGCTGACGCCGGAGCTGCTCGCCGAGCTGCGCCGCATCCAGCCCTACGACCCGGAGCACCTGCCGCTCGAACTCGAGCTGATCGAGGCGGTTCGCGCGCGCTTCCCGCAGCTGCGTCAGCTGGCATGCTTCGACACCGCGTTTCATCACGGCATGCCGCGCGTGGCCACGCAGCTGCCCATCCCGCGCCGCTACGAGGCGAAGGGCGTGCGTCGCTACGGCTTTCACGGCCTGTCGTACGCGTACCTGATGTCGGAGCTCGAGCGCCTCGGCGATCCGGCCGCGCAGACGGGCCGCGTGATCCTCGCGCATCTCGGCAGCGGCGCCAGCCTCGCTGCCGTGCGCGACGGCCGGAGCATCGACACGAGCATGGGCTTTTCACCAACCTCGGGCTTGGTGATGGGCACGCGCAGCGGCGACCTGGATCCGGGCATCGCGCCGTACCTGTCGCGCAGCGAGCACCTATCGGTGCAGGAGCTCTCCGACCTGTTCAACCACGACTCCGGGCTGCGCGGTGTGTCCGGCGTCAGCTCGGACGTGCGCGAGCTGCTGGCGCGGGAGGCCGGCGACGTGCGCGCCCGGGAGGCGCTCGCGCTGTTCTGCTACCAGGCCAAGAAGTGGCTCGGTGGGTTTGCAGCTGCGCTCGGCGGTCTGGACAGCCTCGTATTCAGCGGCGGTATCGGCGAGCACGCTCCGGCGATTCGCGCGCGTATCTGCGACGGCCTTGGCTTTCTCGGCATCCACCTGAGCGAGGCACGCAATGCGCAGAACGCGCTCGTGATTTCCGACGACGACAGCCCGGTAACCGTGCGCGTCATTCCCACCGACGAGCAGCGGATGATCGCGCGTGCGCTCAGCCGCATGCTGCAACCCGCCACACGAACGGGAGCTAGCTGATGGACCCGACGCCCCTCTCTGCCGAGCTACTGGACAGGATCGATGCCTATTGGCGAGCCGCGAACTATCTGTCGGTCGGACAGATCTACCTGTTCGACAACCCGCTGCTCAAGCGTCCGCTCACGATCGGGGACGTGAAGCACATGCTGCTCGGGCATTGGGGCACGACGCCCGGACAGAATTTCATCTACGCGCACCTGAACCGCGTGATCACCAAATATGACCTGGACATGATCTACGTCTCGGGCCCCGGTCACGGCGGGCCTGCCGTGGTCGCGAACACGTACCTGGAAGGCACGTACAGCGAGATCTATCCGAACATCAGCCAGGACGAAGCCGGGCTGCAGAAGCTATTTCTTCAGTTTTCGTTTCCGGGCGGCATCCCGAGCCACGCGTCACCGGAGTGCCCCGGCTCGATCCACGAAGGCGGCGAGCTGGGCTACTCGCTCAGTCACTCGTTCGGCGCCGTGTTCGACAACCCGCAGCTGATCGTGGCGTGCGTGGTCGGCGACGGTGAAGCGGAGACCGGGCCGCTCGCCACTGCCTGGCACTCCAACAAGTTCCTCGATCCGGTGCACGATGGCGCGGTCCTGCCGATCTTGCACTTGAACGGCTACAAGATCGCGAATCCGACGCTGCTCGCACGCATCACGCACGAGGAGCTGGAGCAGCTGCTGTACGGCTACGGCTGGACTCCGCTGTTCGTCTCCGGGCACGAGCCGGCGCTGATGCACCAGGCGATGGCCGCCGCGCTCGACAAGGCGGTCGAGCAGATCAAAGCGATCCAACAGCTCGCGCGCACGCACGACGACACCGCGCGCCCGCGCTGGCCGATGATCGTGCTCGACTCACCGAAGGGCTGGACCGGACCAAAGTTCGTCGACGGCCTGCCGATCGAGGGCACGTTCCGCTCGCACCAGGTGCCGCTGTCCGATCCCGCCGCGCACCCCGAGCATCTCGCGCAGCTGGAACAGTGGCTGAAGAGCTACCGGCCCGAAGAGCTGTTCGACGCGCTGGGCCGGCTGCGACCGGAGCTCGCAGCACTCGCGCCGAAGGGCGAACGCCGCATGGGCGCGAACCCGCATGCGAACGGTGGCCTACTGCTGCGCGACCTGCAGCTACCGGACTTCCGCGAGTATGCGGCGGCGGTGCCGACGCCGGGCGTACGCGGCATCGGCGACACACGCGTGCTCGGCCCGTTCCTGCGCGACGTCGTGAAGCTCAACCGCGAGCAGCGCAACTTCCGCCTGTTCGGCCCGGACGAGACGGTGTCGAACGGCCTGGAAGCGGTGTTCGGCGCGACCGAGCGGCAGTGGCAAGCCGCAACGCTACCCAACGATCAGTGGCTCGCGCCGAGCGGCCGCGTGATGGAGATGCTGAGCGAGCACCAGTGCGAAGGCTGGCTCGAGGGCTACCTGCTCACCGGACGGCACGGCCTCTTCAACTGCTACGAAGCGTTCGTTCACATCGTGGATTCGATGTTCAACCAGCACGCCAAGTGGCTGAAGGTCACGGCCGGTCTGCCCTGGCGGCGCAAGATCGCGTCGCTCAACTACCTGCTTGCCTCGCACGTCTGGCGCCAGGACCACAACGGCTTCACGCATCAGGATCCCGGCTTCATCGATCACGTGGTCAACAAGAAGGCCGAGATCGTGCGCGTGTATCTGCCGCCGGACGCGAACTGCCTATTGTCCGTGATGGATCACTGCCTGCGCAGCCGGCACTACGTGAACGTGGTGGTCGCGGGCAAGCACCCGGCGCCGCAGTGGCTGGCGATGGATGCAGCTGTCGAGCACTGCGCAGCCGGCATTGGCGTCTGGGACTGGGCCAGCAACGATCAGGGCGAAGGACCCGACGTGGTGATGGCCTGCTGCGGCGACGTGCCCACGCTCGAGACGCTCGCCGCGGTGTCCATCCTGCGCGCGAACCTGCCCGAGCTGAAGATCCGTGTGGTCAACGTGGTGGACCTGATGCGCCTGCAACCCGCGAGCGAGCACCCGCATGGCCTGCACGACGACGCGTTCGACGCGCTGTTCACCAAGGACAAGCACGTGGTCTTCGCGTTTCACGCCTATCCGTGGCTGATCCATCGCCTCACCTACCGGCGCACCAACCACGACAACTTCCACGTCCGTGGTTACAAAGAAGAAGGCACGATCACCACGCCATTCGACATGACGGTGCTGAACGAGCTCGATCGCTTTCATCTGGTGATGGACACGATCGATCGCCTGCCGCAGACCGGCGAGCGAGGGCAGGCGCTCAAGCGCCAGCTCGCGACCAAGCTGCTCGAGCACAAGCGCTACATCGACACGAACGGACAAGACATGCCGGAGATCCGGGACTGGAGCTGGGGCGCGACGCAGGCGGGAGCACGACCCGGGCAAGCATGAACGAAGAAGGCGCCGGCACGAACCAGGGTCGTATCGTCGCCGTGCGCGGCAGCGTCGTGGACGTGTGCTTCGAGCGTCAGCTGCCACCCGTGTACAACAGAACGCGCGCTTAATTGTCTCACAGGTCATTCTCGACACATTCAACGGGCTGGAGATGGCCTATCCGAAGGCCGGCGCAAAACGGCAGCAGGAGCTGCAGGCACTGCGCAAGAAGCTCGCAAAGTGAACACCGCGCCCCACGCGCGCGGTGTTGCTTCCTACGCCGTCCACGCGCACTCCCGCGCGTGGCACCCATTATGCACCTCACCTCCGCACGCACTTCAACCACGCAGGTCGAGGCACGTGCGCGTGTCGGAGGACAACAGCCATGTTGCGCAGTCTCAAAGCCATCGAGAAGTATCTGATCAGCGCCCGCGACGGCGATATCGGCCGGGTCGCGGACTTCCTGCTGGACGACGAACACTGGACCGTTCGCTACTTGGTGGCCGAAACAGGTGGCTTACTCGGCAGGCGCCGCGTGCTCATCTCGCCAGTGTTCTTTCGCAAAGCCAACTGGGGCACGCAACGCTTCCACCTCGACCTCACGAAAGACAAGATCGAGAACAGCCCGAGCGTCGAGCTCGACAAACCTGTCTCACGTCAGCACGAGCGCGACTACTCCAAGTACCACGGCTATCCGCATTACTGGGGCTACTCGGGCGTCTGGGGCATGGGCGGTCATCCGGGCTTACTGACTTCCACGACGCAAAGCGCGCCTTCGCCGCTGGAAGTGGAAGCTCGCGACGACATGCACCTGCGCAGCGTCAACGAGCTACGCGGCTATCACATCCAGGGCAAAGACGCCGCCGTCGGCCACGTCGTGGACTTTATCGTCGACGACGAGAGCTGGCAGGTGCGCTACCTGGTCGTCGACACCAGCCACTGGTGGTTCGGCAGAAAAGTGCTAATCGCCCCGCACTGGACGAGCCGCGTCGACTGGTCCGAAAAGAAGATCGACGTCGATCTCACGCGCGATCAGATCAAGGACAGCCCCGAGTGGAACGCAGAAGCGCCGGTCGACAGGGAATATGAGGAGCGCCTCTACGATTACTATGGGCGAGCTATCTATTGGGAGGGTGGCGCGACTCCGGTGGCCAAGCCTGTACGGCAGCCCCCCGAGCAACAGCCCTCGGACGCAACTCATGGAGCCCATCATGTTCAACGATAGTCATTATCCACCTCTGGTCAGTCCCCGCTCGCCGAGCTACGAGCGCGCGAGTCGCGAGTTTCTGCACCCCACGAGGAGCGGCGATCCGCAGGTGATCGCGCTGCTCTCGCGACTGAGCGAGGCCGAACAAAACGCGAGTCAGGCCTGCGCGAGCGCGGCGCACGTGCTGCGCGACGAGTCGTTCGCGGCGCACGTGCGCGAGCACGCGATCACGCATCAGGAGCGCCAGCAGGCGCTCGCGAGGCTGATCACGAGCCTGGGCGGCTCGCCTCCAACCGTCGATGAATGCCGCGACATCCTGCCGCAAGGCCTCGATGCGGTGGCCAACGCACGCTCCGACGCCACCGCGAAAGACGCGCTGAGCGTCATGCGCGAGGAGCTCGGAGCCGCCTACGGCGAAGCGATCGACAGCCCAGAGCTCAACGCCGAGCAGCGCGCCGCGCTGACCCGGCTCGCACCTGCGCACGCGCATGCGCAACCAGACTGACGGCGAGCCTCGCAGCTGCTGCACAGCGAGCTGGTTTCGATCGCTGGAGCGTTCTTGTAGTCGCAGGCGAGCGTCGGGCCCTTGCGGATCGGATCGTAGATCGTGAGCCTGCGCGCAAAAGTCGGCGATGGCGTGCACACCGCAGCATCGCCGATGAAGCGCGGGTATTCATAACCAAGCAGGTTCGTCATGCCGGCTCAGGTCTTTCATCAGCCGCAGCTCGGAGCAGCTCTGCGAGCAGGCGTGTCGGCTCGGCGCTGCGTCCTTGACCGACGAGGTTTGCGCACGACGGCGCTTAGATACCACGGAGAGCACTCACCGCGCGCGATCTTGCAGAGTCCGCCGACCCGCTGTCGTCCGGAGTGACAGTCTTTGACCGGGGACAGCCTTGACCCGTGTAGGTCGCCCTGTTGAAATGGCATGAATGGTTGCACCTCTTTGTGGGGAACCCGAATCGCCATCGATGATGGAGGGGCCTGAATCATGCGAAACACGTGGTATCCTGTTCTCGGCTTGATGTGGATTGCGGCATCGGGGTGCTCCAGCACTACGGGCGCGGGCGATGCAGCTGTCGACGGACACGTCAAAGACCTGCCGAATGGTCCCGTGATGCTGCCGCGGGGTGCGCCGGGCATCGAGTTCGACGACATCCAGTTCGGTCCCGGGCTACGCAAGGTGATCGTGCCGGCTGGGCGCACCGGCAGCGTGGTGTTGATCGATCCCGACACCTCGGCCATCACCGAGATCACAGGATTGCAAGGCAGCGACAACTACAAACCGGTTCCAGGGACAGGCACCGTGCGTGCGGGCACTCGCTATGGCTCCACGTCCGCCACGGAAGCAGGGGAGTACGTCGCTGCCCTCGACTGCACAGCCAAGACGTTGGACATTCTCGATCCCGTGGCCGCCACCATCGTGGCGTCGGTCGCGCTAGGTGGCGCGTCCGACTACGTGCACTACGTGCCGTCCATGCACGAGCTGTGGGTCACCAACCCGTCCGCCTCGGCGATCGACTTCTACTCCCTGCCCGCGAGCGGAACGCCAACCCCCGTGAAGGCCGGCTCATTCGCGGTCGCGTCTGGCCCCGAGTCTCTGGCCATCGATGAAGCTCGCGGGCATGCCTATACAAATACCTTCTTCGGTGGAAAGACCCACGTAATCGACCTGAAGACGAAGAAGATCGTCGAGACTTGGAACAACGGCTGTGGGCTCGCACTCGGTGTGACCATGGATGAAGAACGCGGCTTCGCGTTCGTGTCGTGCGGTGACAGCGGAGACGTCGTGGTGCTCGACGCGAGGAACCACGGAGCGACCCTGTCGCGCCTCAATGGCGGCAAAGGCACGAACATCCTCGCGTACAGCCCGAGCCTCAAGCACGTCTATTCCGCGAGCGGCAATACACAGGAAGTCTTCGTCATGGCCGTCGACGATAGCGGCACGCTGAGCCTGCTCGGAAAGCTGCCCGGTGCGGACCGCGGCTTCTCTGTAGCTGCAGACGACCGCGGCCACGTCTGGGTCATCGATCCGGACCACGGACAAGTTCTCCGTGGCACCGATCATTTCCCAGTTCACTGAAATAGCTGCGTGCCCGTTAGCTCACTTTGGCGGGAACGCTTTTCGGCACGCCGCAAGCTTGCTTGGACTCACGACAGGCTCGGCAAGCTTCGGCACCTCGAGCCGCGGTGCGGCCTCGAAGTCGAACAGATCGAGCATGGCATCGGAGTTGGCGTCACGCCGAGTCATCGCGGGCAGCTCGAACTTGGCTTCGATGAAGCGCGTTACGGAAGTGTGGCTGTGCACCAGGTGCGAGACGAAATGGCGTTTCGCGTACGGCGAGATCACGACCAACGGGACACGAAAGCCCAGCTGATCGAAACCACCGAGTTCGGGTTGCAACGCAGGCGGTGTGGCGTCCGGCGCGCACGCGGCCGGCGGATTCACGTGGTCGTACAGACCACCGTGTTCGTCGTACGTCAGGAAGATAGCGGACGACGCCCACTGCGGGCCCTTCATCACGGCCATCACCTTTTCCCAGACGTAGTGTTGACCGAGCTGGATGTTCGCCGGCTCGTGCTCGTCGGTCTCGACATCGGCGGTTTGCTCGAAACCCGCGTCGAGGAATGCAACCTGCGGTAGCTCGCCATTCATCGCGTCCGTCTCGAACTGCGTCGCGTTCACGATGTGGCTCGCCTGCGCGGGGGCGTCACCGTATTTCGGAAACAAGTAGATGCTCGGCAGGTCGGTCTTGTACACCTTCCAGCTCACGCTGGCGTCGGTCAGCTCCCGGAAGATCTGCAGCGCGCCCTCGGGAGCGAGCATGCTGGGCTTCGTGCTGACAATGCCGAACGATGTGCCCGCAAGCAGAAAGAAACGGTTCGGGTACGTGGAAGCCAGCGCCGAGCTGAAGTAGCGATCCGAGATCGCGAACTGCGACGCCAGCGCGTAGTAAAACGGCAGGTCGCTCTGATCGAAATAGCCCAGGGCACGCTGGCCAGTCGGATCGCCCATGGTGACGTTGGCAAGCGCGAAGCCGTCGTTCTTGCCGTGGTCGAGCTCGGTGTGGCTGCCTGCCCAGCCGTGATCCGTGTCCTCGACGCAATATTGGTTCTCGTGGTGCCAGGCGATCGTCGACTTCCCATCCGGAGCAGGATTCGTCGCGGATTTGGCGGGTACGTCCACGTCGTCCTGTCCGTGCCCCGGCAAGTGACCGAAGTAGTGATCGAACGAGCGGTTCTCTTGCATGATCACGATCACGTGCTCGATCGGGATCGCTTTGCCCGTGCACGCGCCGATCGTATCGCGTGCGGCCGCTCCGGCGGCGAACTCGCACGCGTCGCGACGGGTCGCGAGCTTCGCGCTGGCCATCGCACACGGACCTCGCGCACCGGCTTCGATCGCGGCGTCACGTGGCGGGGTGTCACCGGCTGAACAGGCAGCAAAGATCGAACCGAAGATCACGACGCGCGCGAAGACATGCACCATGAAGCGCAGGGTACGCGGGTTTTCGCGACCTGGCGACGGCCTGGCGCCGTCGGTCCGGCGCGAGCGCCGGGTCGGTCAGGCGGCAGACGCGGCGCTCTCCTGCACGTCTGCCGGCCTCGGTTCCTCGGGGGCCGAGCCCTGAGTGTGCGCGGCGAGCTCGAACGACGCGGCGATTACCAGACCCTCGTCGGAGAAACGCACGGCACCGTCGCGCGCGAATAGGTGCACGCTGCGGCGTGGCTCGCTCAGCGCGGGCATCTGGAAGTGAAAGTCGAGCGTCTCGCCGAAGCGCCAAACGATCTGAGTGTGGCGTGCCTGCAGCGTCTCGTTGATGCGCGCGATCAGCGGCGTCTCGAGGAAACCCGGCACCGCGGACAGATCGGCGTCTTCGATCTGCACACCGAACGTGATCACATCGTGACCGTCTTGGCGCTCGATGGCCGGCGTGGCACGCAGGGAGATCGTACGAAGTGCGACCGGCAGCGTGAGGCCGACGAGGTCCCACTGCAGCTTCCCCGAGGTGACCAAGCGCAAGCTCTGGTTATCGACTATCTCGACGCTCGTCGGCTGCGCCAACCATAGGTAGCGCTCCGGATCAGTCGCATCGAGCGAGACCTTCACGGGCGTGAGCTCGGAGAACACGTGCTGGATATCCGCTTGGGTGAGGAGTGCTTGTAACCACATGGTCTTGCTAAGAGCGAAGCGTGTGCCAGCGCGTTCCTGAGCGTTTCCAGCGGTGCGCTCCGTTCGAAGCGCGCAAACGAGCTGCAACGACGCCCCATCGGGGCGCTTTTGATCTACGGCCACCAAAGGCTGTCGGTGGAGAGCTGCGGCGCCGGTTGGCGACGCCAATATCAGCCGCGCTGCTGCGCCGGCGTGAACAAGCAGCATCAATACCGCTTGGTCGCCCTCTTGCAGTACGAGCGGCATGCAACTCGACAATCTCGCCACTATCAAGAAATCCAGCACATACCTGTCGAACATCGGCGCCTCTCTACTCCTTCTGCCCCTCTTGTTCGCAGCCGCCTACGGCTGCTCGAGCTCGAACGGCGTGGGCGATGGAGGAAGCCAGAACGACGCGGGCGCGACCGCGGGCTCCACGGGATCTGCAGGCAATGGCTCCGCAGCAGGCAACGGAGCTGGCGCGGGCAGCGGCTCCGCAGCAGGCAAAGGCGGTTCCGCAGCGGGCAGCGGCAGCAACGCAGATGACGGCGGGACCGGCGTGGGCGCGCCGACCGTCGTCTCCACCTTGCCGCTCGCCGATGCCACCGGCATCGCGCTGAACGCGCCGGTCAGCGGCACCTTCGATGAGCCGATGGATGCAACCACCCTGAACACCAGCACGTTCCTCGTGACAGCTGGAAACAACACCACTCCGATCAGCGGCACGGTGATGTACGCGGACGGGGTAGCCGTATTCTGGCCGGCCACGCAGCTCTCCGGCAACCGGGTGTTCCACGCGAAGATCACCACCGGCGCACAGGCCGTTTCCGGCGGCACGCTTCAGAACGACTTCACCTGGAGCTTCACGACCGGCCGGGCTGCGGCCGCGCCCGGTGTGCCCGTGAACCTCCGCACGGCCGCTGGCTTCGCGATTCTGGCGAAGAGCGGAATCTCCACGGTGCCCAAGTCGGCCATCACGGGCAACATCGGCGTGAGCCCGGCTGCGGCCACGTACATCACCGGCTTCTCGCTGACCAAGCACTCGTCGAACGTCTATGCCACGGCGCCTCAGGTCGTCGGCAAGATCTACGCGGCCGACTTCGCGGCACCCACACCGTCGAACATGACCACAGCCATCGCCGACATGCAGCTGGCGTTCACCGACGCCGCGTCGCGCGCACCCAGCGTCACCGAGCTCGGCGCGGGCAACATCGGCGGCATGACGCTGACCGCCGGCGTGTACAAGTGGGGCACGGGACTTCTGATCCCAACTGACGTGACGCTCACGGGCAGCGCGACGGACGTCTGGATCTTCGCGATCGCCAAGGACCTCACGGTGAGCTCGGCCAAGCGCATCCACCTCGCGGGTGGAGCTCTCGCCAAGAACGTCTTCTGGCAGGTCGCGGGCAAGTCCACACTCGGGACCACTGCGCACCTCGAAGGCACGTTGCTCTGCAAGACGTCGATCGCGCTCGGCACCGGTGCCTCGATCAACGGCCGGCTGCTAGCGCAGACCGCTGTCATGATCGACGGCAGCACGGTCGTGCAGCCCGCGCCTTGAGCCTCGAACCGAGTCTCGGCTCGACGACTCCGTGACACCGGCGCGCCCCGATCCCTGCGGATCTCGAGCAACCGCGGTCCAGTGCGTCGCTCTGGCCGTCATTCGCCTTTGGTTTTGTTGTTCCCATGTCGTGCCTCCACGGCGCATTCATCGCAGTCGTCGTGCCATTCCACGTTCCGCGCAGGACTCCACCCTGTTGCGGAAGCTGAGGCGCTTCGGGCGAGACACGAATCCGCAGTGGGGCGATGTTGCTGCGTCTGCCGAGCGTTATGCGCGCGCTTTCGGCAGTTCTCGGTGGCCCGGATCTTGCGACGTGCGACCGCGAAGCACGCGGCATCGATCTACGAGCCGCATACGACGTGCGTACGCCTCGATGCGCTGCGCACCGGAGAAAGCCCATGAAGAAACTTGCCAGCGCAGTCATCCTCTCGTTCCTCGCCGCGTGCTCGAGCACCACCGCGTCGGAGGCCCCCGCCGCATCGGCCAACGATCGCGTCACGCCTTCCGAAAGCGAAGCGCGCGCGAGCCATGAGGCCCGACCCACGCCAGCTGAAGTCCGCGAAAGCAAAGGTGATGTCGGTGCCGTTCCCGAAGACTCATCCGGCACGGTGAAGGAGAGGAGCGACACCCGAATCAATGGCAACGATGGAGATAAGGTGCCAGCGCGCGACGCCGTGCCGGCGCCGTCCGCGTCGTGGACACCTACGGGCGACACGAGCAAGAGCCACAACGTCGACGCCGACAACACCGGCATCAACGTGCGTGATCGCAGTCCCCAGGCGCTCACCCCGATGCAGCAAGGCAACAGCAAAGGTGACATCGACATCACTCAGCGGATTCGTAAAGCCGTGATGGCGGACGGCTCGCTCTCGATGACCGCGAAGAACGTGAAGATCATCACCTTGAACGGAAGTGTCACGTTGCGCGGCCCGGTGAACGATGAGCACGAGCGGACCGCGATCGAAGGCAAAGCCAAGAGCGTGGCGGGAGCTGAGCACGTGAACAACCAAATCGAAGTTTCGAAGTGAACCAAAAGAGGGAGACACAAGACATGGAAAAATCAGTAATGGGCATCGTCGATACGCAGCTGCGGGCGGAGCAGATTCTGAACAGCTTGCGGGCCGCAGGTGTAGGCACCTCCGAGATCTCCGTGCTGTTGCCGGACAAGGCAGGTACGAAGGACTTCGCGCACGAACACCATACGAAGGCTCCGGAAGGAGCCGTTGCCGGGGCGAGTGCCGGTGGCGTGGCAGGCGGTGCACTAGGGCTGGCGGTCGGCGTCGGTGCGCTCGCGATTCCGGGATTGGGTCCGCTGATTGCTGCGGGGCCGCTGTTGGCTGCACTCAGCGGTGCTGCGACTGGCGCTGCCGTCGGCGGCATCACGGGTGCTCTGGTCGGAATGGGCATTCCCGAAATCGAAGCCAAGCGGTACGAGGGCAAGATCGCAGGCGGCAATATTCTGATCGCCGTTCACACCGCCGACGCGGATGCGCGCAAGACGGTCGCATCGGTGCTGGAGCGCGAGGGCGCGCACGACATCGTCACGACCACTGAAACTTCGGTGCCAAAGGAAAAGAAGACTCATTGAGATTGAGCTGCATCGACGGCTCGCGGGCATGTGGCTGAAAAGCGATGTGCCCGCGAGCCGTCGTCGTGAGCAAATCACCAAGTTTCGGCGGCAAAGCCAAGGTTCTCAAGGAGCTGGTGACGCATCACGCCGATGAAGAAGAAGAAGAGATGTTTCCGAAGGCGCGAAGAGTGCTGTCGCTAGACGTGCGTTGTGAGCTGGGCGGCAAGATGCTGGAGCTCAAATCCAAGCAACTGCCCAAACGACAAGCCAGCGCTGCGTAAGACCCTGCGTAGGACCCTGCCTAAGACCTTCGGGCGCACCGGCGATGCCGGAGTTGGGATCGGCGCCATCTTGCTGCGCGACGAACCCTCGGCTGCCCAGCAGACCGTCAGCTGCGCGGGGCTTGGGCTGTTCTGCCCCGGGGCAGTCTTGCGCCGCAAGCTCGCTTGCCTGCGCGGGGTGCTGACGCAGGCCGTAGATTCAAGCCGGCCGTGCTGGCCCGGATTTTGCTCTGTACTCCGACTATGCATTCCAAGCACGTGCCTGCAAGCCTGACCCTGAGCGACTTCTCGATGCAGCCCGCGCAGCACGAGATCGAGCAGAGTCGCTCGCTGGTTTGGCTGGCGCAGGCGCATGCCGCCGCCGAAACCACCGCGCGACAGCTCGATGCCGCAGGCGCGCGCGCGTTCGAGGAGCGCATCCGCAAGGTGATCGAGCGCTGCGCCTGCGGGCCGGACACGATCTCCAAGCGGGGCCATGTGCTGTCGGATGTCGGTCGCACCGACTGGCAGGAGCTGGCGATCTACGACGTCTTGCACGACCCGCGCGGCCAAGGCACGGCGGCACGTGCACGCGTCTTCGATGAGATCGTCTCGGACTATTTTGCCGCCGAGTACGCGAGAGAGGACGCGCCGCCTGGCGACCTGATCCACGTGACCTGTACGGGATACAGCTCGCCGAGCGGCGCGCAAAGGCTGGTCGCCGACAAGGGCTGGGGAACGCGCACGCGCGTCACGCACGCCTATCAGATGGGCTGCTACGCAGCGTTTCCGGCCCTGCGCGTGGCCGCCGGCTTCTTACACGCGCCACCGGCCATCGCGGCCTCGCTGGCGTCCGACGCGTGCGTCGACATCGTCCACACCGAGCTGTGCTCGCTGCACATGGATCCCAGCAACCACGCGCTCGAGCAGCTCGTGGTGCAGAGCTTGTTCGCCGACGGCTTCATTCGTTACCGAGCAAGGCTCGGTGAGCGGGCCCGCGGTCTGCAGGTCTTGGCGATCAGCGAGGCGTTGCTGCCGGACTCGGCGGACGCGATGAGCTGGACCGTGTCCGACGCCGGCATGCGCATGACCCTCGCGCGCGATGTGCCGCAGCGGATCGCGGCGTCGCTACGCGACTTCGTGACGGGCCTCTACGCGCGGGCGGGGATGACGCTCGCGTCGCTTCCGAGCAGCGTGTTCGCCGTCCATCCCGGCGGCCCGCGCATCCTCGACGGCGTACGCGACATGCTCGAGCTCACCGACGCGCAGCTGCAAACCAGCCGCGACGTACTGTTCGACCACGGCAACATGTCGTCAGCCACGTTGCCGCACATCTGGCAGCGCCTGATCGACGACCAGGCCATCGCACCGGGTGCGCTGATCGTCAGCTTGGCGTTCGGCCCCGGCCTCACCGTGTGCGGTGGGCTGTTTCGAAAGGCGTAAATGCTAGCCTTGCTGGCCGCGCCCGCGCTGAGCGAGCTACCAAGTTGATGCATTGGAGCGTATTTTGGAAACAGCCGCAAAAGCCCACCGACCTGTGAACAACGACATCTACTCGACGCTCGGCGCGCGCTGGTACGAAGCCAGCGATGACCCCGTCGCCTTGTTGCGCGCCGAGGCCCGCCTGCGCAATCCGTGGCTGGCGCAAACGATTGGCACTGCGCTCTGCCCACGTCCCTGCTCCGTGTTGGACATCGGTTGTGGCGGCGGCTTCTTGACCAACCACCTGGCCAAGCTCGGACACCGAGTCACCGGTCTCGACTCTGCCGAGGACAGCCTGGCGGTGGCGCGTGAGTACGACGCATCGCACAGCGTGCATTACGACCAGGGCGACGCGCTCGCTCTGCCCTACGAGGACGGCGCGTTCGACGTGGTCTGCGCGATGGACTTCCTCGAGCACGTGGAAGACCCCGGACGCGCCATCGCCGAGGCCGCGCGCGTGCTGGCGCCGTCCGGGCTGTTCTTCTTCCACACCTTCAATCGCAACTGGTTGTCGTGGCTGGTCGTGATCAAAGGTGTGGAGTGGTTCGTGAAGAACACGCCAGCCGACATGCACGTCCTGCGCTTGTTTCTGAAGCCCGAGGAAGTGACCGCCATGTGTCGGCTTCATCGACTGCACACGGTGCAGTTGCTGGGCTCACGACCCAAGCTCGGAGCGCCGTTCCTCGAGATGCTGCGCACCGGCAGCGTGCCCAAGGACTTCGAGTTCACGTTCTCGCCTTCCACTCTGCTCGCGTACACCGGCTACGCCCGAAAGATGCCGCAGCTGGCATGACGGCGTATCAGCCCGATGCGCTCGACCGTCGCGACCCGGCGTTCATCGCGCGGCTCCTGCCAGCTCTGGAGCTCTTCAATGCCAGCTACTTTCGCTTGCAGTGGGAGGGCACGGAGCACCTGGAGCGCGGACCGAGCATGTTCGTGGCCAATCACAACGGCGGCATCATGGGGCCCGATCTGTTCTGCACGTTGCCCGTGCTGTGGCGCACGCTCACACCCGAGAGCCCGCTGTTCGTGTTGGCGCACGACTTCGCGATGCGGAAGCTCACGCCGCTCGGTCGCCTGCTGCAAAAGGTCGGCGCGATCTCCGCGAGTCGCGCCAACGCCAACCGCGTGCTCGCGAGCGGCGGTCAGGTGCTGGTGTATCCGGGCGGCGATCTCGACGCGTATCGCGGCTTTCATCGGCGCAACGAAGTCGTGATCTCGCCCCGCCGCGGGTTCGTCGAAGTGGCGCAGGCCAATGGCGTCCCGATCGTGCCAATCGTGGCAGCTGGCGCGCATCGCAGCGCGTACATCTTCTGCGAAGGCCGGGGCATCGCTCGTAGGCTCGGCATGCGGCGCTGGGCCCGGCTCGAACGTTTCCCTCTCGCGCTCGCGCTGCCGTGGGGCCTGGCGCTCGGACCTTGGTTGCCCTATCTGCCGCTGCCCTTCCCGGTGCGGCTGCGCATCCTGCCAGCCGTGCACGTTTCCCCACGCGAAGACGCAGCTGTCGCCGCGCTGTGCATTCAGCGGAGCATGCAGCGCGCGCTCGACGAGATGTCGGGTTGAGCGCGGGTGTCGAGCTCGTGACGCCGCGCTCCGCCGCCCCTCCGCCGGCAGCGCGTTTCGATGCGCCTTAAATGAACAGCGGGGGATCCGTTTCCAGATCCCCCGCTGAGGGTTTTGCGCGGGCTCACGCCCGCTTGGGTTCTAACGCGGCTTGGGTTCTCCGTGGGCTGGCGCGGCTTGGGTTCTCCGTGGGCTGGCGCGGCTTGGGTTCTCCGTGGGCTGGCGCCCACGGGCCCGTCAGCTGGTTTGGCTCACTTCGCTTCGGCAATCGCCTTGTCGATCGCGGCCTTGAAGGCCTCGAACGGCTGGGCGCCCTGCAGCAGCTTGCCGTTGATGAAGAACGACGGCGTACCGATCTGCGCGCCGGCTTTCGTCACGGCGTCGATGTCGGCCTGGATGGTGGCTTTGTGCTTGTTGGTGTCGAGCGCGGCCTTGAGCTTCGCCATGTTGATGCCGCCAACTTGACCGGCGTACTTCTCGAGGTCCTCGCGCGAGAGCGCCTGCTGGTTGCTGAACATGAGCTCGTGCATCTTCCAGAACTTGTCCGAACCGCCCTGCTCGAACACTTCCCAGGCGGCTTCGGCCGCGGGCATCGCGTTCTGGTGGAACGGCAGCGGATAGTTGCGCCAGATGAACTTCACCTTGCCGGCGTACGTGTCCATGACCTGCTTGACCGTCGGCTCGACGCGCGAGCAGAACGGGCACTGGAAGTCGCTGAACTGGTAGATGGTGACCTTCGCGTTCGCGGCGCCCTTGACCGGCGACTTCGCCGCCACGGGGATCTGGTAGACCTTGTCCGCGCTCGGCTCGGGCTGCGCAGCCGGCGACGGCGCGTTCGGGGCATCGATGAACTTCGGCTCGGTCGCACCGTTCTCGATGATCTTCGCGTAGAGCTGGCCCTTGGGCGTGCCCGCCGCGACCATGGCCTTCGCTTTCGCGAGCTCTTCGTCGATCACGGCCTTGAAGGCCTCGAACGGCTGCGCACCACGCAGGCTGCGACCGTTGATGAAGAACGAGGGCGTTCCAGCTGCGCCGAGCGAGCGCGCGACCTGCTGGTCGCCGTCGATCACGGCCTTGTGCTTGTTGGTGTCGAGCGCCGCCTTGAACTTGGTCATGTTGAGACCGAGCTCCTTCGCGTACGCCTCGAGGTTCTCACGCGCGATCGCCTGCTGGTTCGCGTACAGCTTGTCGTGCATCGGCCAGAACTTGCCTTCGTCGTTGGCGGCCAAGGCCGCTTCCGCCGCGGGGCCGGCGTTCTGATGGAACGGCAGCGGGTTCTCGCGAAACACGAAGCGCACGTCCTTGCCGTACGTGTCCGTGATCTGCTTGATCGTCGGCTCGACGCGCGAGCAGAACGGGCACTGGAAGTCGCTGAACTCGATGATCGTCACCAAGGCATCGTTCGGGCCCTTGGACGGCGAGTCGCCGACGGGAACCTTGTAGACGGCCTTCGCGTCCGGCTGACGACGCGCCTGCGGCGCCTGAGCAGCTGCATCGGGGGCCTTGGCCGCCGTGAGCGCGTCCTTGGTCAACGCCGCGTACACCTGGTTCTTCGCCACGCCGCTCTTCACGAGCTTGTCGGCGCGCTTGAGTTCGTCGTCGATGATGCTCTTGAACGCGTCGATCGGCTGTGCGCCCGAGAGCGGACGTCCGTTGATGAAGAACGCCGGCGTGCCACGCGCGCCGAGCTTCGCCGCCAGCTGCTGGTCGGCTTCGATCTGCGCCTTGTGCGTGTGCGTGTCGAGCGCGGTCTTGAGCTTGTTCACGTCGAGACCCAGCTCTTGCGCGTAGGCCTCGAGGTTCGTGCGCTCGATCGCCTGCTGGTTCGCGAACAGCTTGTCGTGCATCGCCCAGAACTTGGCGCTGCCACCCTGCGCCATCGCTTCCATCGCGGTCTCGGCGGCGGGCAGCGCGTTCTGGTGGAACGGCAGCGGGTTGTTACGCCACACCACGCGGACCTTGCCTTTGTAGTCCTGCAGGATCTGCGTGACGGTCGGCTCGACGCGCGAACAGAACGGGCACTGGAAGTCGCTGACGGCGACGATCGTGACGAGCGCGTCGTCGGGACCCTTGATCGGCTGCGCTGCGGTGACGGGCACCTTGTAGCGCTCGATGCCGTCGTCGGCGGGCTTGGCATTGGCATTGGCGCCGGCTTTGGCATCGGGCGCCGCTGCGGCGTTGTCGGCCGTGGTTTCTTCGCCCTTGTTGCCGTGCGAAGTGATGTTGCCGATCACTACGCCGCAAAAGAACGCGAACAGTATCGATACGAGTGCAGAACCTTTACTCATGACAGTGTCTCCTCCGCCCTCGCCCGCGCGTTGCGCGAACCAGGGCGTCGAGTTGGGTTTAGAAACGAAAATTCGAAAATGGGATTGGCGCGCCCCTGCTCCAACCGGAGCGAAACCGAGCACGTGAGATGGAAACTGGTGACGGACGCGGCGAACGCGTCAAGGCGAGACTGCCGCGGAGAGCCGAAGGCTGCTCCGCGGGTATCTCACCGGAGAGCCGAAGGCTGCTCCGCGGGTATCTCACCTAGGTGGGCGTTCCAAGCGAGCGTGCTCACCGTCACGCGCTGCCAGGGGCAGCTCGTGCGGACGGGGCACGACGAGCTGCGTGGCACGCGGCTCTGGAAGAGAAAGGACCGGCGCCCAGGAAAGCTTGGGCTGCGCAGCGACGTGCGGCGGCAGCGAGCCACCCTCGATCGGCGAGCAGCGCGGGTCGTCGGCGTTCAGGCACCACGGCACGCTGTCGTCGTTCGTGGGGATCGCCAGGGCGAGCACGGGCAGAGCGAGCGCGGTCGGCTCTACGGCGAGGGCCAGGGCCAGGTGCGGCGCCATCGCTGCGGCGTCGCTGTCGCGATCCACGCAGGTCGCGGCGACGCGCGGCGTTGCAGCCATCAGCGGCGCGTGCTGCGCATCGCTGAGCCACAACGCGTGCGCGGTGCCGGCGTGCGCCAGCGCGGCAGACGTGAGCAAAGCAACAGCGATCGCGAGACGGCTCATGTGGCGGGGAGTCTACTTGCTGAACCCGCCAGGGCAAGTCCTAGGCGAGTCTTGTCACCGTCCCGTAAGCAAGCAGGCACACCGTTTATTCCCTAAAGGCGTGTGGCCGTGTGTAGGACGCTGTGGTTGGGCCGAGAGAACCGCATGGCTTCAGCGCGCAGCGCCAGGCGCTGACAGCTCGGGGAAGCCGGGCAACAGGCGCTGCAGAAGCGTGCGCAGCGGCGTGAGCTCGGGCAGCGCTGCGAGCGCCCGGTCCGCGTAGCGCAGGCTATCGGTGAAGAACGGCAAGAAGTCGGGGTTGCCGCGCACTCGATCGATGAACACGAAGCGGCCAGCATCCTTGAGCTTGCGCTGCACGGAGATCAGCTGAAAGCCGTGCACGAGCGCGGCCTCGGCCTGCGACGAGTACCCGCGCCGCTCTGCGTAACGCGCGAGCATCGAGCGCTGCAGCGCGGCATCCAGCACCACGTACGAATCGCAGAGCAGCGCGACGAGATCGTAGGGCGCTGGGCCGATCATCGCATCTTGAAAATCGATCACGACCAGGCGCCCATCCGGAGCCCACATCAAGTTGCGCGACTGGTAGTCACGATGCACGAGGCCATCGGGCAGCGCCGTGATCGCCGCGGTCAGCGCGTCGAAGTGCGTGTCGAGCTCGGCGCGATCCGCAGGCGCAAGCGGCCCGTGCAGCGCGCAAAGGCCGTACTCGCGAAAATGGTCGAGCTCCCAGCGCAACAGAGCGGGCTCGAAGCGTCGGCGATAGACGATCGACGTGTTGGGATCCTGCGGCGGCGCGCACGCCGCGTGAAGCTCGGCCAGTCGATCGATCGCACACGCGTAGAGCCCAGGCCAGCCGGATTTGAGTGTCGCGTGTACGCGCGTTTCGAACATCTCGTCGCCGAGATCTTCCAGGAGCATCACGCCTTGCTCGACGTGACTCGCGTAGATCTGCGGCACCGGAATGCCACGTGCCGCCAGCAGCCGTTGCACGTCGCCGAAGGACGCGGCCTGCGCGCGACCGGCCGCTTTCGTCTCCTCGGTTTCCGGTAGATGCATGATGATCAGCGAACGCGGCGCGCGCGCACCGTCCGCGCGAAAGCGGTAGTAGCGGCGCGTCGAGGCATCACCTTTCAGCTTCTTCAGCGTGCCGGCGGGAGCGTCTCCGTAGAACGCAGTCAGCTCGCGCGAAAAGTCGGGCGCGGGTTCGATCATGGGCCGAGCGTGGCGGAAGGCGCCCGTTCCTTGCAACTGTCCTGCCGACGCGCGCGAGCGCACGCCTCGACAGAGACCGCTACGGTCGCTAGAAGCCATCCGTGTCCGACTTTTCCCTGGAACGCGATCGCAAGCGCATCGAGGCCATGGCCGAAGCGCTCGACTGCGAGGTCACACCGGCTATCGTGAAAGCGCTCGGCCGGTACGTCGAGCTGGTCGTGACCTGGAATCGCAAGCTCGACCTCACCGCTGCACGTGATGCCGAAGCCCAGGTCGAGGTGCTGCTAGCCGACGCGTTCAAGCTCGCCGACGCCAGCATCGTTCCCGAAGGCAGTCGCGCTGTGGATGTTGGGTCGGGTGCAGGCGCACCGGCGTTGCCGCTCGCTCTCTTGCGGGGCGACCTGGACCTCACGCTGATCGAGCCGCTGCGTAAGCGCGTCGCGTTCCTGCGCACCGCCCTGGGCACGCTCGGGCTGACTTCGCGCGTCCGGATCGTCGAAGCCAAGCTGGATCCCGAGCAGCCGACCGCGCCGGGTGCGCCGTTCGATCTCGCGCTGTCGCGGGCTACGTTTGCCCCGCCGCTCTGGCTCCAGGCCGGCACAGCCCTCGCGCAGCGGACCTTGGTGCTGCTCGCCGCGCACCCCGCGCCGAACGCGCCGCAAGGTACGCAGCTGACAGCACACGTACGCTACGAGCTGCCGAACCGTGATGTGGAACGCAGCATCGCGATCTACGATCGGATCTGACTCGCATTCTCAGTCGTCTTCGCGAACGTCGCCTTCCGGCGGACGCTGCGGCTGGCGATCGCCACCACGACCCTCACCACGACCCGCCCGCGCGGGAATGATGCGAACGCGACGCTCGGTACCCTGCCCGTCCGAGCGCGTGCTCACGCCCGGGAACTTCGCGAGCGAGAGATGGATCACGCGCCGATCACGCGGCGACATGGGCTCGAGCGTGATGATGCGACCCTGCTGCATCGCGCGCTTGGCCTCGCGACGCGCCATGGAGATCAGGCCGTTCTCGCGGCGCAGGCGGTAGTCGCCCGAGTCGAGCACGATGTGGCGCCGCCCTTCCGGGAAGCGGTTCACGATCTTGTTGATCAGGAACTGCAACGCATCGAGCGTTTGGCCCTTCTTGCCGATCACGCGACCGGCGTCTTCGCCGGTTATGTCGAGGATCACTTCCTCGCCGTCTTCGCGAATGGACACGTCGGCGATCAGCGACATGCGCTTCAGGATCTCGTTGAGCATCTCCAGCGACAGCTCGGCCTTGCCGTCTTCGACAAGCTCCGCGTTGCTCGGACCGCCTGCACGAGGACGACGCGCGCTGGCGCCTTCACCTCGGTCGCTTGGACCATCGAAGTCGTCGTCGAGGTCGCGCGCGGGCCGCGCGTCCCCATCCGACGCATCGGTTGAATCGATGAACAGAGCTCCATCGAGCTCGGGGGGCTTTCTACTTTCGACCACGGCGCAACCTCCGTTCCGCGTGCTTGGGATTGCCCTGCTGCGCGTCACCCGAATCCGAGGGAAGGGATTCCGTGGTGGCCGCGGCGGCACTGACTGCGTTTCTGAGACGAGATTCGATGAATTTTTGCTGCGCTATGCTGAGCGCGGAGTTGGTGAACATGTATAGACACAAACCGGCTGGCAAGAAAAGCATGAAGCTCGTGATCATGGTCGGCATCATGTAGAGCATCATCTTCTGCTGCATCGGGTCGGCACCCGCCGGCGGCGTGAGCTTCTGCTGGACGAACATCAGCACGCCAAGCGCCAGGGGCAGCACGAAGAACGGATCCGGCGAGGACAGGTCCCTCCACCACAGCGCGAACGGCGCGTGGAAAAGGTGGATGTTCGACGACAGCGACGCGTACAGTGAGAACCAGATCGGGAGCTGCAAGAGCACGGGCAAGCAGCCCGCCATCGGGTTCACCCCCTTCTTACGGTACAGCTCCATCACCGCCGCGCCCTTCTTCTCGCGGTCGTCCGCGTAGAGCGCGTTGAGCTTGTCCATCTCGGGCTTGAGCTCTTTCATCTTCGCCATCGACTCCATCTGCTTGTGCGTCAGCGGATAGAGAACGAGCTTCACGAAGAACGTGAGCAGGATGATGGCGAGGCCCCAGTTGCCGATGCCGGAGTGAATGATCCCGAGCAAGAGCGTGAGGCCGTCGGAGAGCTTGGTGAAGAAGCCGGCGTTGATCGACTCGCGCAGCGAGTGGCCCGCGACCGCGAGCTCGCTCGGCGTCTTCGGGCCGAGGTACGCGAGCGCGTGCAGTGTGATGTGCTCGCCAGGCTGAAGCGTGACCGTCGGATACGCCAGCTCCGCACGCAAGAGAGCGCCGAGCGGCTTACCGCCGTCGTCGATGCCGCGATCTTCGGACGACAGCGTGCAAGCGCGGGAGCCAGCACCCTCGCCGACGATCGCGTTCAAGAAATAGACGTTCTCCACCGCGGCAAAGCGCACGTCGCCGCTCCACGACTTCGGCTGCGATAGCTTCACGTGATCGATGCGCTCGAGGTCTTCGCCGTGGTGGCACAGCACGCTGCTGTGCGCGCTAGAACGCGCGGGAAGAAACGAGATCGCGCCGTTCTCGGCTTTGCGCGCGACGTAGTGATACGTGGCTTCGCGCAGCGCGAGCTTGCGCGGCTTGTCGCCGCGGTTGCCGAGCGTCGTGGTGACCCACAGCTGGTAGGGACCGTTGCCCGCCTCGAGCTTGCGCTCGATGCCGATGCCATCGACGATCGTGCGCAGGCGCACGGCGCGATCCGACAGCGTCTCGGGATGCCAGCTGGCCGCCGTGAGCGCGGCGGTGGCGATGCCATCGACGTGCACGACCAGAGGCAGGTACTGCGGCTTCTCGGTGGTCACGACGTCGTACGGCTTGCCGTCGACCTCATACGCTTTGTCGAGCAGCTGGAAGCTCGTGATGCCGCCGTTAGCTGCAGAGACTCGGGCGTGCCAGCGATCGGTGCCCAGCGACAACGTCTGCGCCGAAGGCGGCGCCTCTGCCAGTGTGGCGGCCGCGCTCTGTGCCTGCGCGGAGCGCGTCAGCAGCGCGCACGCGAGGATGGCCAAGGTGGCCAAGGTGGCCAAGGATGACAACGAGCCAAGGGTCGAGCGGGGTTTCTTCATGCAACGTCTCGGGCGTGGTGAGCCTCGCGCGACGTATGCCGCAGGCGAGGCCAAAAAGGGGTTCAGGGCTGGCGTGCGCTCGTTCGATTCGAACAGAGGGGCAGAGAACGGACGGGCCAGGTCTCGGGTGGCAGGTCGACGCCGCCACGGTGAAAGGGATGACAGCTCGCGATCCGGCGCGCGCCGAGCAAGCCGCCGCGCAACGCACCGAAGCGCTCGATGCAGGTCGCCGTGTAGCGCGAGCAGCTGGGCTCGAAACGACAGACGTTGCCCAGCAGCGGAGACAAGGTCCGCTGGTACGCAGCAATCAGGAGCAGGAGGAATCTCGCGATCATAGGGATGACTGCGGGGGACGCGGATCCCGGGCAAGGGCCTTGGTTCGGGCTTCGAAGATGGCGTCTCGTGCGCGCTCCACTTCCGCTTTGACGGCTCCGTAATCTAGACGGTCCGCACCCAGTCGGGCCACGAGTACCACGTCACAATCGGTGGGAAACAGCGTTTTGCTGGTGCGATAGACCTCGCGCACCACGCGCTTGACCCGATTTCGTCGCACGGCGTTGCCCACGCGCTTGCCAACGGTCACGCCGATGCGCGCAGTGGCAGGCCCTTGGGCGTCACCTTGGACCCCGCGCGGCAGCACGAGAATCACGAAGTGCGCTGTGTGGACACGCCGTCCGCCGTTCTGCACGCGCAGGTACTGGCCACGGCGAAGTAGACGCTCTGTGCGCGGGAAGCCGCACACTGACAGGCCGGCGGCGCGCGCAGCAGGCACTACTTCTTGTAGACGGACACGGCGAGGCGGTTGCGGCCCTTGCGGCGCCGGTTGTTCAACACCTTGCGCCCGTTGGCTGTCTTCATGCGAGCCCGAAACCCGTGGGTCCGAAGGCGACGCGTGCGGTGAGGTTGGTAGGTGCGCTTCGACACGAGACACTCCTAAGAGAGCGGGAAAACCGGGAGGCGGACCAAAGCACGGGGCCCTAGGCCTGTCAAGCTAGAGAATGGACGGAGCGCGGAGATCATCCGGGCCCGAGCTCAGCATGCCCGAATCCAGGAAGCTGAAGTAGCCGCTTTCGCCCAGCACCAGGTGGTCGAGGACGCGCACGCCTACCAGCTCACCAACGCGGCACAGGCGCTGGGTGAGGGTCACGTCCTCTTCGCTGGGCGCTGGTTCGCCGCTCGGATGGTTGTGGGCGAAGATCACGCTGACCGCCGCTTCCCGCAGCAGCGGGCGAAACACATCGGCCGGAGACAGACAGCAGGCGACGAGGCCGCCCACGGCCACCTCGATCTCGGCGATCGGATGGTTCTTGGCATCGAGCGCGATCGCGAAGAAGTGCTCGCGCGAGAGGCCGCGCAGGCGCGGGCGAAGCGCCGCGTCGACATCGCGGCTGGTCGTGATCGGCCGCTTGCGCGACAGGGGCCGCGACGACACGCGCCGACCGAGCTCGAGGGCGGCACGCACACGACACGCTTTCGTCGGCCCGATGCCCAGCTGCGCCTCCAGCTGAGTCATCGAAAGCCCAGCCAACCCGGCGAGCCCACCGGCACGCTCGAGCAGCCGCGCGGCGAGCACGCTGACCGGCTCGCTGCTCGAGCCGGTGCCGAGCAAGACGGCCAAAAGCTCGGCATCGCTCAGCGACGTGACACCATTCAGTACGAGCCGTTCACGCGGACCGCTGCGCTCGACTTCGCCCGAAGACACTTGGTTCATCATGCCGGGCGAGCGTTGCAGCGGACGTGCCCGGGGGCCGTGCGACAGATTTCACGTACTTGCGCGCGTGTCGCTAGCGTAGGTCAAGCTTCCCAGCGACGGCCGCCGCTCACTTCTTCTTCGCCTTGGCTTTTTCTTTGTCTTTGTCGTTGCCGGAGCCACCGAGCAGCTTGCCAAACAAGCCGGCCGCACCCTTGCCTGCCAGCGGCCTGTCTTTGTCTTCGCGCATCTGCGCAATGCGCACTTCGCGCGCGGCATCGACGTTGTTCGGGTTGATCTGCGCGACCCGCTTGTACTGGCGCATGGCCTCGTTGTGACGACCGAGGCGCTTGAGCATCTGCGCCTTGTACAGGTTCGCCTTCTCGTGATCCGCGTAGAGCGCGATCGCCCTGTCGAGCGCCTCCATGATCTTGCCCGTCGGAGCGTCCGTGCCCGTGTGCTTCTGCATGAGCAGCCAGCCGTACATCGCGTGGTAGTCCGGCTCGTCCTTGGTCAGCCCCAGGATCTTTTGCAGCAGCTCCAGCGCTTCGTCGTACTGGTGCTTGCGCGCGAACACCTGCACGCGCTCGTAGGCGAGCGCGCTGTCGAGGATGCTCTGCATCAAGCGCTCGGCGGCCGGCGTGCCCCCGCCCTCACGCACGGTGCGCAGGTATTGCAGACGCTGCTCTTCGTCGCCGAGGACTTTCTGCGCCTCGTTCATGAACGAGAAGATGATCTCGACGAACTGGCGCAGCGGCACGAGCTCGGGCGGCAGCCGATCCGGGTGCCACTCTTTGGCGAGCTTGAAGAACTCCGTTTTGACCTCCGCGCTGTGCACCTTCTTGTCGACGCCGAGCATCTCGAAGTAGTTCTGGTTCTCGATCAGGCGCCCGCGCGTGGTGATGCGTTGCCAGCGCTCCGCGAGCTCGGGCGCGAGCCCCTCGGGCGGCGAAGGCATCTCGCCGAAGCGATCGAGCCGACCCGGCGGAGGCTTCGAGAAATCCCCGAGCGGCGGCAGGCCCGGGCTGGAGGTCGGCGCTGCAGCTGCGCTGACGTCGGGAACCGCCGCCTGGTCGACGCTGGCGTCCGGCGCTCCGGCTTGAGCGGGCGGCGGTGGTGCAGGCGCAGACGCGGCAGACGCCGCGGCGCGCGCCGGGCTGGCGGCAGACGCCGCAGCCGCCGCGACGGCAGCTCCGGCCGCCGTGGGTTCTTCGTACGTCGCGACGGCCTTGCTGATCAGCAAGAGGTAGAGCAGGCGCTGCGCGCGTGGAACCGGCAGCGGACTGCCCGCAATCAAGTCTGCGATGCTCGCGGGCTCGGCCATCAGCAGGTCGATCACCGCGCGCTCTTCCGGGAGAAACTCGAAGCGGTTGATCTCGACACGCGGCTGCATGCGCAAGCGCATCGTTCCGACACGACCCAGCACGTCAGCCACCACCTCTTCGCGCGCGGTCGTGCGCAGCGACTCGGCGATCAGCGACAGGGAATCGATGCGACCGTTCTGCCGACCCTCGGCATCGCCCAGCAAGTTGCCTTCGTAGAACGCGTACGGCGCTTCGCTGCGATAGAACAGCTTCAGCAAGCTCGCGCGCAGCGTCTTCGCGGGATCGAGCAGGCGACCGGCGACCGGCCGACCCTTGAGCAACAGGATGCGATCCTGGCGCTTGTCGTTCTCGGCGGCCACGTCGGGCCAGACCGCCAAGGTGCCGGAGAGCTGCCGCTGGTCGAGATAGACGAGCAGATGCGGCAGCGGCGTCTTCGCCAGCGTTCCTGTCGCGATCGGTTCATCGGCCATGAGGCAAACAATATCCGTGCTTTGGCCGCTTCACCAAACGTATTCCCAACGTAGTCGCATGCGCGACATGGCGGGGCTCACCCTACCCTTGAAAGGGGCCGGGTGCGTGCACGACGCGCGTTCTACGGAAGACGGTTCTACGGAAGACGCCAATCGGTGCCTTCGGGGCTGTCCATGAGCTCGACGCCACGGGCCACCAGCTCGTTGCGAATCGCGTCTGCCCGTGCGAAATCGCGGCTCTTGCGGGCCTCGATGCGCGCGACGAGCCGCGCTTCGACGTCGCTCTCGGCGAGCCCGCGAGCAGCGGCACGACGACTTCGGACACGGCGCAGAAATGCACGCGCGTCGTCGAGGCCGATGCCGAGGCGACGGCCGATCATGCTGAACGCGTGCTTGCTCACGTCGAGTGTGGCGCGCGTGATGCGACCGTTCTTGCGCGCGGCCACGTCGCAGGCATCGTTTACACGCTTGAGCAGCTCTGCGACCACCGCGAGCGCGGCCGGCATGTTGAGGTCGTCGTCGAGCGAGCGCGCGAGCACATCCGAAAAACCGGCGAGATCTTTGTCGACCGGGCCTTGCGGATCGATGCGCTCCGCGGGGATCTGCGCGATGCGCAGCAGCGTCGAGTACAAGTATTCGAGGCGGCGTTCGCCGTCTTCGATCTGCGGAAAGCCCGTGACCGCACCTTTGTCGTCGAGCGTCCAGTCGAGGCTGAGCGGTGCGCGGTAGTGCGTGGTGAACATGAAGTAGCGCAAGGCTTCCGGCTCCACGCAGCGAAAGCATTCGCGTGCGGTGAAGAAGTTGCCGAGGCTCTTGCTCATCTTCTCTTTGTTCACCTCGATGAAGCCGTTGTGCACCCACATGCGTGCCAGCTGCTTGCCGCTCGCCGCTTCGGACTGCGCTATCTCGTTTTCGTGATGCGGGAAGACCAGATCGAGACCGCCACCGTGGATGTCGAACGACTCGCCGAGGTGGCGCATGCACATCGCGGAGCACTCGATGTGCCAGCCGGGGCGACCAGCACCCCATGGGCTCGGCCAGCTCGGCTCCCCCGCTTTCGCATCGGCTTTCACGCCCTTCCAGAGCGCGAAGTCCGCGGGGTGGCGCTTCTTCTTTTCTTCCTCGCCGACCCGCCCGCTCGCACCGGCTTCCAGATCATCGAGCTTGCGATGCGAGAGCTTGCCGTAACCCGCGAACGCTTGAACGTCGAAGTACACGTCACCGTCGACCGCATACGCGGCTTTCTTCTCGATCAAGCGCGTGACGAGCGCGCGGATCTCGTCGAGGTGCTCGGTGACCTTCGGCTCGACGTCGGGCGGCACGCAGAACAGCTTCGCGGTGTCTTCGGTGTAGGCATCGGTGAAGCGACGCGCGAGCGCCGCGGGGTCCTCGCCGACTTCGGCGGCGCGCTTGATGATCTTGTCGTCGATGTCGGTGACGTTCCGGACGTACTTCACCGAGAGACCGCTCTCGCGCAGGTGCCGCACGAGCACGTCGTAGACCACGTTCACGCGCATGTGCCCGATGTGCGCGTAGTCGTAGACGGTCGGGCCGCAGACGTAGACGCCCGCGTGGCCGGGCTCGCTGGGCGTGAAGGGCTCCACGCGATCCGTGAGGGTGTTGTGCAGACGCAAAGCCATGGTTTCTTTCACCGAAGTAGCCTGCGGCTCTTCGGATGGCCGGTGTGTAGCGCGAAACGCCTACGTTTGCTAAGCCTCCGCAGCCCATGTTGAAGGTCTTCACAGAGAGCGACCCCCTTTACGCCAGCGAGCTCACGCGCCTGACACGGCGCGGTGACGAGGATTTGGAGCGGGTCGAGCCCCAGGTTCGCGAGATCATCCGCAAGGTGCGGGCCGAAGGCGACGCCGCGCTGCGCGAGCTTTCGTTGCGCTACGACAAGCGCGAGCCCGAGCAGCTGGTGGTCTCCGACTTCCACGAGCGCGCGCGGCAGGTTCCGGAGCACACGCGCGCCGCGCTCGCCAAGGCGGCCAGCCGCGTGCGCCGCTACCACGAGCATCAGCGCGACAACGGCTTTCGCTACACCGAGAACGGCATCGAGCTGGGCCAGCGCGTGCGTCCGATGAGCTCTGTGGCGGTCTACGCGCCGGGCGGCAAGGCACGCTACCCGTCGACCGTGCTCATGACGGCGATTCCGGCGCAGGTGGCCGGCGTGAAGCGCATCGTGCTCGTCACACCGAACCCGGAAGGCGAAGTGCTGGCTGCAGCCGAGCTGTCGGGCGTGACCGAAGTGGTGGATGCCGGCGGCGCGCAGGCCGTGGCCGCGCTCGCGTACGGTACGCAGAGCATCACGCGCGTCGACAAGATCGTCGGGCCGGGTAACTTGTACGTCACGTGTGCCAAGCGCTTGGTGTTCGGCGTCGTCGACATCGACAGCATCGCGGGGCCGAGCGAAATCTTGGTCGTCGCAGATGACCAAGCCGATCCCCGCGTGGTCGCGGCCGACTTGCTCTCGCAAGCGGAGCACGACGAAGCCGCGTATCCGCTCTTGATCACGATCAGCCGCTCGCAGGCCGAGGCGGTCGTGCGCGAGCTGCAAGCGCAGCTGGCCACGCTGCCGCGGCGCGAGATTGCCAGCGCCTCACTGCGCGATCACGGCTTCTGCTTCGTCGCGCGTGACTTGGACGAGGCGGCGCGCGTCGCGGATCTACTCGCCATCGAGCACTTGTCGCTGCAAGTGCGCGATCCCGACGCGCTGTTCGCGAAGATCGGCGCGGCCGGCGCGGTGTTCCTGGGCGACTACACGCCGGAAGCCGCCGGCGACTACGCCGCGGGGCCGAGCCACGTCTTGCCCACGGGTGGCGCGGCGCGCTTCAGCTCACCGCTCGGCGTCTACGACTTCGTCGTGCGCACCTCGCTGATTCGCTACAGCCGTGAGGCAATCCTGGCGCAGCAAGAGCTGCTTGCGGAGCTCGCGCGCATGGAAGGCCTGGAGGCGCACGCACGAGCGTCGCTGTACCGTAAGTAACATACCCGCGGAGCAGCCTGCGGCTCTCCGCGTACCGTGAGTAACATACCCGCGGAGCAGCCTGCGGCTCTCCGCGTACCGTGAGTAACATACCCGCGGAGCAGCCTGCGGCTCTCCGCGTAGATCGCGCATGACACAGCCCAGCCCAGACAACGAACGCGACCGGTTGGAGCAGGAGCTGTCGCGCGACTTGGGTCGCTGCGTCGGGGAGTTCCAGCTGCTCTCGGAGGGCGACCGCGTGATGGTGTGTCTGTCGGGTGGCAAGGACAGCTACACCATGCTGACCTTGCTCGCACGCCTGCAAAAGCGCGCACCGATCAACTTCACCATGGTCGCGGTGCATCTCGACCAGGGCCACCCGGGCTACGACGGCACGCCGCTCGAACGCTGGCTCGCGGAGCACGGGTTCGAGCACAAGATCGTTCGCGAAGACACGTACAAAGTCGTGAAAGCGAACGTGCCCGAGGGCAAGACGTACTGCTCGCTGTGCTCGCGTCTGCGGCGCGGCGTGCTCTACAACGTCGCAGAGGAGCTGGGCTGCACCAAGCTCGCGCTCGGTCACCACCGCGACGACGCCATCGAAACGCTGCTCATGAACCTGATGTTCACGGGCTCGCTGCGCTCGATGCCGCCGAAGCTGATCTCGGACGACGGTCGCAACGTGGTGATCCGCCCGCTGCTACTCGCAAGCGAAGAGAAGATCGCGCGCTACGCACAGCTCGCGGCGTTCCCGATTCTGCCCTGCGATCTGTGCGGCTCGCAGGAGCAGCTGATGCGCAAGCAAGTCAAGCGCTGGCTCTCGGAGCTCGAGGCGCTCGCCCCGCGCGCAAAGGAGAGCATGCTGGCGGCCATGGGCAACGTGCAGCCTTCGCAGCTGCTCGACAAGCGACTCTGGCAGGCGCTCGGCCTGCCCGTCGCGGCGGCCGACGGCGGCATGAAGTCAGCTGGAACGATCGGCGACTCGGATCCGGCCAGCGAAGCCGCCGCCAGGCGCACGCCAAAACGCTTGCCACTCGTTTCCGCTTGAGCGAAAGGGCGAGCCCCGCCAATGCGCCGCTTCGTGATCGTCGGCAGCAAGGCCACCGCATCGCCTGATTTCTTGCTCGTGGACATCCCGAGCACCAGTGGTCGTCTAGACGTGCTGCTGCGCGGGCTGCGTGCCGGCCTGCTCGTCTCGCACGGCTTGCGGCGCGACAGCGTGGTGTATCTGGTGCTGCAGGGTGAGCGCGAGCGCACGACCACGTTACGTTTCGATGGCGCGGCCGCACGCTACATGCGTCCCGACGATCGCAGCCTCGCGACCGTGATTCAGAAAGCGCTGCGCACGCCGTGCGAGAGCGCCGAGTTCGTGCCCGTGCGAGCGGGCATCGCGATCGCGCGCGGCGGCGTCGAGGCCGTCCTGCCGGAGCTGTCGGGTGCGGCGTGCCACCTGCTCGACGAGCACGGCGCCGATCTGCGCGACGCCCCACTCGACCCCAACGACATCGTGTTCTTCCTCGGCGACCACCTCGGGTTCGCAGACGACACGCGCGCGCAGATCACGACACTGACCGCGACCGCGCTGTCGGTCGGACCCCGCAGCCTGCACACCGAGGATGTGATCGCGATCGTCCACAACGAGCTCGACCGCCGGGAAGCCCGCGCGACGACACAAATTCCAGGCGACGACGTTTGAAGGCAGCGCCGGGAGCCCGTAGGATGCCGCGCATGCGGAGTCACACGTGGGGCGCACGCGTAGCATGGGGGGCGCTGCTGCTCACAGCCCTGTCGCGGGCAACGAATACGTTCGCGCAGTCGGTGCCCGAGCTGGACAGTGAACGCTTCTCGCCCGCGACCGGCCCGGACAGCTACTTCGGCGTGGAAGCGACTCGCACGCCTGGCCCCGGCAGCTACGTGTTGCAGCTGACCACGAGCTACGAAGGCTCGGCGCTGGAGCTTCCGGCCGGGACGCGCTCGGATTTGACGGGCGTTCGCCTGCGCCTTGCCACGTGGCTCAGCGGCGAGGTCGGCATCGGCGGACGCTTGGCGTTGGGTGCAGCCCTGCCCGCGTATCCCTATCAAAGCGTGCGCTGGAACGCCGGCACGGCCGGTAGCCCGAGCAATGACCAGAGCTTCGACCTGGGCGACGGCCGCGTGCGCGCGCAGTACCGCGTGCTCGGCGAGAGCTCGAGCCGTCCGGACGCGCCGAAGGACGGCCCCGGCGTCGCGTTCGCAGCCACGGCCGTGCTGCCGACGCACACCGGCAACGTGTTCGCGGGTGAAAGCAGCGTGCGGACCGAGCTTGCCCTGCTGGCGGACTTTCAGTTGCTGGGTGCGGGAGCAGCGCTGAATCTCGGCTGGCGTCACCGTTTCGAGGGCGTCGTGATCGATCGCGTGGCGCCCGGAGCCTCCGTGCACGATCCGCTGAAATTTCACGACGAGCTTTCGTTCGGCGCGGCGCTCAAGCTGCCGCTGCCTCCTGCACCAAAGATCGTGACCATGGTCGAGACGCGCGGGGCCACGGATTTTCGCTCGGCGCAGGCGACCTCGATCGAGCTCGATCTCGGCGCGCGCGTGCTGCTCGGCTCGTTCTCGCTCAGCTTCGGGGCGGGCCTCGGCTTCGCGGGCGGCCTCGGCACGCCGGACGGGCGCCTGCTGCTCGGCCTGTCGTTCTCGCCGCTCGACGCCGACAGCGATGGCGACGGCATCGACGATGCCAAGGATCAGTGTCCGTTCTTGGCCGAAGACCCTGACGGCTTCCAAGACAACGACGGCTGCCCCGATCCCGACAACGACAACGACTTGATTCCGGACATCGACGACCTGTGTCCGAACGTGGCCGCCGAAGAAGGCCAGGACGAAAACGAAGACGGCTGCACCGACGTGGACCAAAAGGGCACGAAGACGAAGGCGCAACCATGAGGACCGAGGAAATGGCCATGTCGTGCGCGCGGACGACATCGAGCTGCGGCTTGCCGCTGATGGCTGCAGCGCTCGGCGTCCTGCTGCTGGCTCGCTGCACCCCGCAGGGCGATCCCGGCATCGGCTCGGGCTTCGGCGACGACTTCGAACGCGCAGCTCTCGGCGACGCGTGGAACAACACCGGCGGCCCGTACCAACTGGTGTCGGGCCAGCTGAAGATCCAGGGCGCGCGCAACAAGCCGCTCTGGCTGCGGCGCACGCTGCCGCGCAACGTCGCGATCGAATTCGACGTGAAGAGCGACAGCCCGGACGGCGACATCAAGGTCGAAGTGTTCGGTGACGGCGTTTCGAAGGCCGAGAGCCTGAGCTACACCGCGACCAGCTACGTCGTGATCTTCGGGGGTTGGCACAACTCGCTCAACGTGCTCGCCCGCATGAACGAGCACGGCGACGACCGCGTGGTCGGGGCTGCCTACAAGGTCGTACCTGGTCGAACCTACCATATGAAAATCGAGCGCCGCGGCGCTACTATTGCAGCTTGGGTCGACGGTCAGCCCCTGGCGTCGATGACCGACAGCGACCCGCTCTATGGCTCCGGGCACGATCACTTCGCGATCAACGATTGGGATGCCGCGCTGACCTTCGACAACCTGCGAATCAAGCCGTTGTAGAGAACGATGGACCAGAAGCAGTTCGAGGCATCGCTGCACGATGTCGAGATACGCCTTAGGCGCCTGAAGACCCTCTACGACCAGTGGCTCGCCGGGTTCGAGCGCACCGAGCCCGTGGTGCCTCGCGCCGAGCTCGACGAGCTGATCCAGCGACTCAAGCGCGAGCAGGTGCGCAACACCGCCCTGCGCTTCCGGCTACAGCAGGTCGGCCAGCGCTACCAGCTGTTGATCACATACTGGCGGCGGATCGGACGCCAGATGGAAGAAGGCACGTACCAGCGCGACGTGCTGAAGGCGCGCAAGCTGCGCGACCGGGCCGCAGCCGAGGCCGAAGCGCGCGACCCGAACCGAAGCGACGGGTCACGCGACGGCTCGCGCGACACGGACACGGACACGGACGTCGATCTCGACAGCGCGCTCTCCGACGCAGCGCACGCAGCCGAGGCCGCGGCCGCGTCGAACGACGGGCCAAAACCTGCACCACCCAAGCCGTTGCGCGACCAGCTCGTGCTCAACGTAGCGAGTCAGGGCGCGCGACCACCTGCCGTGCCCCCGGTTCCTTCCGGTCGACCACCTGCCGTGCCCCCGGTTCCTTCCGTTCGACCACCTGCCGTGCCCCCGGTTCCTTCCGGTCGACCACCTGCCGGGAGCTTGCCACCCATCCCGCCGCGGCCCCCCGTCGGCGCGCGCGCGATCTCGCCGTTTGCGCTGCCGTTGCCACCCGGCGCTACTGCCGGCGCACGGCCGCCGCCTCCGGCACCAGCGAACACCTCGCTGAAGCCCGCACCGCCTCCGGCACCAGCGAACACCTCGCTAAAGCCCGCACCGCCTCCACTTCCGTCAGCTGCAACGAGTGCCGCCCCGCCTGCGCGGGCGCCCGCGGCTGCGCGCCCGAAAGCAGGCCTCTCGAACGCCGACGTGCAGCGCATCTACGCCAAGTACCTGGCCGCGCGCAAAGACAACGCCGAGCGCGTCGACAACGTGAAGCTCGAGAGCATCGAGAAGAGCCTGCGCAGCATGCTACCCCAGCTCGAGAAGAAGCACGCCGGCAAGAAGATCGACTTCGAGGTCGTGGTGAAAGACGGCAAAGTCGCGCTCAAGCCGGTGGCAAAATGAGCTCTTGCGTGCGTCCTGCTGCAGCTGACATCAATGCCAGCGTGGCTGCGATGCGCTGCAGGAGCACGGAGAGCGAGCTCGGGTCCGTGGCGCTCACCGCGACGCCTTCGTAACGCTCTGCCAGGTGCTCCGCCTGCTCCTTCGGAAGCTGATCGCTCTTGTTCAACACCACGATGCGTGGGATGCCGGCCAGCTCCAGCTCGCGCAACAAGTCCTCGGTCGTCTTCACGTGCTCCTCGAACGCCGGGTCCGAGGCATCGACGACGTGCAGCAAGAGATCCGCCGCGCCCGCTTCCTCGAACGTCGCCTTGAACGCGGTGTACAGCTCCTTGGGCAAGTCGCGGATGAAGCCGACGGTGTCGGTGAAGACCACATCGCGCTCCGAAACACGGAGAGCCGAGGGCTGCTCCGAGATACCAAGCCCAAGCCGCGTGCGCCGCGAGCGCGTGTCCAGCGTGGCGAAGAGCTTGTTTTGCACGAGCACATCGCTGCCGGTGAGCGCATTCAAGAGCGTGCTCTTGCCTGCGTTGGTGTAGCCCACGATCGCGATCAGCGGCTCTTCGGACTCGCGACGACGACGGCGCTGCTGATGGCGGCGCTTCTCCAGCTGCGACAGGCGGTCCTCGAGATAGCTGATGCGCTCGCGTGCGCGACGTTTGCCGATCTCGAGCTTGGTCTCGCCAGGACCACGACCGCCGATGCCGCCGGTCAAGCGCGAGAGCGAGTCGTCGCGACTGCCTAGGCGCGGCAACAAGTAGCGCGTCTGCGCCAGCTCGACCTCGAGCTTGCCGTCCTGGCTCTGCGCATGCTGCGCGAAGATGTCGAGGATCAGCTGCGTGCGATCGATGATCTTCATGTCGGTCAGCTGCGCAATCGACGCGGCTTGGGTCGCGTTCAAGTTGCGATCGACGATCAGCACGTCCGCGTCGAGCTGCATGGCGCGCACCACGATGTCCTCGAGCTTGCCGCGACCGACCACGAGCTTCGGATCCAGGCGATCGCGTACCTGCACCACGGTGTCCGCGACCTCCACGCCCGCTGTGCGCGCCAAGTCCGCCAGCTCGCGCAGCGAGTCCTGCACGAAGTGCGCGCGCGACTTCTCGCACACGTGCAAGAGAATCGCGCGACCGTCCTTGGCGACCACTTTGCGGGTGCGCAGCGCACGCGCGAACTCCGTCTCGAGCGCCGTGACCAGCTCTTCGGGGTTGAGCTCGAGCTTCGCGTACGGGATCGGGCCGTAGCTGCGGTACGGCTCACCGCCGCGCTCGCTGCTGGGTACGCAGTGCGCGTAGTACACGCTGCGGGCTTCGCCTTGGGGCGAGAGGCAGATCGCGAGCACCATGTCGAGGCGCAGGCGCGTGAGGTCGACTAAGTCGTCGCGCGTCAGCGGCTCGCTGCGCAGGTGCGTGTGCAAAAGCCGCAAGCCACGGAAGCGGCCGCTGCCGGCGCGCACGCGACCGAGGTCCGGCAGCCAGAGCTTCGCGGCATCGCCCACCACGACGTACTCGATTTCGCCGCCGCGATTCACGAGCACGCCGATCTGCCGGCGCGTCAGCTGCGAAGCTTCGCACAGCGAATGGGTCAGCTCGCTCGTGGTCGCGACCGAGAACGGAACACGCCTGCGATACAGACGCTCGAGCGCCTTGCGCTCCGAAGGGCCGAGGCCCGCAGTGTTGCCGTGAAGCTCCAAGCAAAAACCGCAGCGAGCCTAGCACGTGAGGCGATCAGTGCCAGATGCCGAGGCCCACACCGAAGTTGTTGTAGCGGGGCGCGATGTCGAGCGAGGCCCCGATGCGCACGTCGAACGGGTCGAGCAAACGGAACAGGTTCCAACGAAACAAGCGCACGTCGCTGCCGAACGTCGCGTGGCCGCGGTAGGCCACCCCCGCTGCGCGGCTGGGCTCCAGATACGTACCCACGCGAGCCTTCCAGCGGCCTTTGATCGGCTCACCCTCGGCGCCGAACCGTGCGCCAAGCGAGGGCTTGTCGCCGGAGACTTGTCTCATCTGCGTCAACAACGATTCGATGCCCACGCCGTTGGTCGTCGCGTCGGTGAAGATCAGGTCGACAGAGAGCAACAGGTACTGGCGTGGCAAGCCGACCACCGCGGCTTTACGATCGATCTCGGCGGTCTCGAGGGCGGCCCGCAGCTCTTGCTCCTCGGTCGTGCGGGTACGTTCTTCCTCTGCCCAAAACTCGCGATCGCGCGGCGCAGGCAGCGCGCTCGGATCGGTTTCCACACTCGCGACCGCGCGTGGCGGCCCCGTTTCCACCGACTCGCGCAGCTGCCGAGCTTGCTCTTCGCGCAGCGACTGCTCCTGCAAGCGCTCCTTGCGCAGCTTCAGCATTTCAGTCCGCAGCGACCTCTCGACATCGTGCGGGTTCACGAATCTACGGTTCAGCGGGCGCGCGCCGAGCTGATACGCGAAGCCGATCTGAAGCTCGCCCGGCAGCACGAGCTTGCGCGGCAAGGTCAGACCCGCCGCAACCCGCGCACTGCCCGACTGATTCGAGACCACGGCGAGCCGCGCCGCGAGCCCGATCCGAAACGGCTTGCCCTCGAGGCCGAGCACGGCGCCCGCCTCCGGCCCCGTGCCACCGAACTCCACCAACGACTCGCCGCTGGCGCGATCGGCGATCGTGAGCAGCGCGGTGCGTGCGGCCAGGCCCACCATCAATTGCCCATGCAACAGCGCATAGGCCGCACCGTAGTTCGCCGTGACGAACGACAGGCTGGCCTGCCCGACCTTGTAGTTCTGCAGGCGCACGAGGCCACCGAAGCCGAAATCGCCGAACTCGAAGCGCCCGCCGAGCGTGCTGAAGAATAGGTTCGCGTACTTCACGGCGCTGCGGCCGTTGTTGTCGAAGTCGGTGGCGTTGAAGAGGCTCGGGTTGTAGTCGAACGCGAGATCCCAATCGAACCAGCTCTGCTCCCACAAGCTGCGAGTCGCAT
>JADGRF010000341.1 GCA_017881055.1 Sandaracinaceae bacterium | reverse complement strand
TCGGGCACCCGACGGGCGCGGGGCTTGGCTCTGCAAGACCCGTGACCGGCGGGCAGTTCGCATAATGGGCCCATTATGCGAACTGCCGAGCGTAGCGACTCACGCCCGGGCAGGCTCCGCGTGCGTCAGGTGGCGCTGAGCTCGTGGTCTCTTCTGCCTGCCGCCATCAGCGGCTGCGTGGCCGCTGCCGCCAGTACGCCTGCGGGTCTTCTTCAAGCAGCTGGATCCAGTCGTCGCCGAAGACCTGCCGCAGCCACGCGCGCTCCCAGCAGCCCGGACGAGTGACGCCCTGGGTCGCGCGCTCCACCAGCTCGAGCAGCGCAGCTTCGGCGTGGCCGTTGCCCACGATCTCAAGCAGGCGCAGGGTGTCTTCCGGCAGTTCGAGAGTGATCTTCATGGGCTTGCCTCGGCGTCTTCAATCTCACTCTGCGCTTCCGACGCCAGCATCGCCTGCAGCGTCTCGATCGCGTCGCCGTCATCACCGTCCGAGAGAGCAGCTAAAGAGGGGATGGTGTCACCGCCGCCGTCAGCGGCATCACGACGCCCCAGCTTCGCGCCGGGATGCGTCGCGCTGTGCACCTGTTTCAGACGCCGGATGCTCACCT
>JADGRF010000340.1 GCA_017881055.1 Sandaracinaceae bacterium | reverse complement strand
AAAAAACAGCATCTCCTGGATGTACCGGATGTCCGCGCCGTTCTCGAGCATCAGCGTCGCCATCGTGTGCCGGAAGAGATGACACGCACCGCGCTTGCCGACCTCGGCCGCGTCCACGTACTGCCGCACGATCTGCGTCAGGCGATTGGGCGAAAAGCTCTCGCCCATGCTCGTCAGAAAGAGCACGCCTTCATCCGTGCCCACCACGAGCTGCGGCCGCACGTCCTGCGCGTACTTGGAAAGCCACGCGATGGCTCGCTCGCCGATCGGCACCATCCGGTCCTTCTTGCCCTTGCCCTGCCGAATCAAGAGCGTCCCGCGCTCTGCATCGAGCGCATACAGCGACAGCCCCACCACCTCCATGCGCCGAATGCCCGTCGAGTACAGCACCTCCAAGATCGCTCGGTCTCGCACCCCGAGCGGCTCGCGCACATCCGGCTGCAAGAGCACGCGCTCGGCCTCTTCTTGGTTCAGCACGTAGCGCGGCAGACGCTTCTCCAAGCGCGGCAGCTCCAGCTCGCTGGCGGGATTGCTGAGCAGCACGTTCTGACGCGTCAGCCATTTGAAGTACGCCCGCACCGGCACAAGGCGCGCGTACTGCGATCCAAAGCTCAGCGGTTTGCCGTTCGGCTTTCGGTGGTGGTACAGGTGCCGCTGGTAGCGCTCGATGATGGGCTTCGTGATCTCCTGCGGTCGCACGATCGCCCGCGCTTCGCACCACGCGATGAAGAAGCCCACGTAGCTCTCGCGGTTTTCGACCGTGCGCTCCGAGTAGTTCTTCGTGCGCAGCCACTCGAGATAGCGCTTCAGCCACGCCGCAAGACCCTCAGGGTCGTGCGCCGCCACCGGCCGCGGCTTCTTGTACCCGCGTCGCGGCATCTCAGCTCGCCGTCGCCGTGGTGCTCGACACGATCGCGCTCGGCGCGGGATCGGCGGCTAAAGAGGAAATGCCGCTACGGTACGACGCGCCGTTGGCCCGCTCCCGTGACGTGCGCTTGCCGAGCCGGACCGGTTGCGCCATCTGCGTGTCTTCTCTCAGCAAAACCGGTCTTTCCGAAAGCGGACCAGTGGCGGACCGGTTCACCGAATTTCCGGACCGGTTTGCGTCGTACTCACACAAGGCGCTCGGCGCAGCCGTTGCAGCCGTCAGCAGCTCATACAAGTGCCGCTGCCTGTGCCCCTGGTAGTGCACCGCCACGTATTCCAGCGCCTGCAAGCGCCCGAGCTGCACCTTCACCTGCGTCGCGCTCCAGCCCGAGTGCACGCGCAGCTCGCGCTGCGTGAAGCGCACGTCACCGCGCTCGATGCCCTCCGCCTTCGCACGCTCGGCGACGAGCCTCTCCGCGTGCTCAAGCAGCCTGCGCGTCTGCGGCGCCAGCTCATCGAGGCCACGCCCGAGCACCTGCTCGGCGAGCTTGTTCGCCATCGCGATGTCCTCTCGCGTCGCCTCGATGTAGCGCAGCTTCGCCCCGTCGTGCTCCAGCTCGCGCACCGGCCGCTGGTGCTGGTGCAAGAGCGCGATCGTCCGAATCAGCGTCAGGTACTTCATGTGGTCGCGCCGCGTGCGTGTCGCGTGATCGCTAAAGCGCAGCTCCTTCGCAAAGGGATTGGCCACGAAAAGAGGCTGCAAGAGCCGCTGCGCGTTCTGGTGCAGGCGCAGAATCCGACCGCGATCCTGCTTCGCGAGCAGGCCCTCGATCGTCTGACCCAGGCGCTGCCGTTCGTGGATCGCCCGCGTCTGCTCGCGCCCTTCGTCCACCGTCAGCACGATGCAGCGATTGAGAAGCTCCTCGTCCACCTCGATCGCAGTCGTCGTCAGAAAGATCATTACCGGCCCCGTTACTCGGTACTCGTGCGTCACAAGGCGCCCCGTCGCCGGGTCCTTGCCCGTGCTCGCGATCGTCAGCTCGCCCTCGCTCTGCAAGAGCTTCAGCGCGTAGCTCGCGCTCTGCGCCCCTTGCTCCTCGGCGATCGCCAATATCTTGTGCGCCAGATCCGTCTCGCCCATGTAGAAGAGCGACTGCCCCGTCATCGCCGAGTAGTGCACGCGCTCCTCCTCCGGCATGAAAGACAAGACCGCTTCCATCATCCGCGACTTGCCCGCCGCGCTGCTGCTCTGGATCACCACGGCGAGAGGCTCATCGAGTTTGCGGCTGACAGCTGAAATATACCCAACCAGCTTGTTCGTCTCTTCGCCCACCACGCCCACGCGCTCGAAGTCGGCGAGGATGCGCTCGCACAGCTTCGGATCGCGCAAGAGCGCAAGCGCCGCCTGCTTGTCTTCTTCGCGCATCTCGACAGCAGGCTTCTTCGTCTCGAGCGTTTTCTCGATCAGCTCGTGCTGCAGCTCCTCGAGCTTGAGCACCACCTTGCCCAGGTCCGTCTTGAGCACGCGCTCTTCGAGACCGAGCTCGTCGGCCGCCTGCTTCAAGAAGACGCCGCGCTGCCGCGCGGAGTACAGCTCCAGCGTGTCCACGAAAAATGCTTGCCCGTGCGCACACAGGACGTTCAGCTTTAAAGACTCGTAGCTCAAGCTCTTTGACAGCCCGCGGATGCGCCACTTGCGATCGCCCAGCTGCATCGTCACTTCTTGCTCGCTCACCTGCGCCACGAGCTCCGACGCCGGCGGCGCGTTCGGCACCGTCGTTGCTGCTGACGGCGGCGGAGCGACCTGCTCAGATTCGGCAGCTAAAGAGGGAGCGGAGTCGGACACGGCGGGCGCTGGTGCTTCCACCGGCGAGGTCGTCTCAGTCTGCGTGTGCGTGCGCGCACGCCGCGACGGCCCCGCCATCCACCGCGCCGCGCGCAGCACCGTGCCCAAGCTCTTCGCCGCAGGCTGCACCTTCAGCGCGTACTCGTTGGCGTCCATCCCCTTGGGAAACACCACGCGCAGCGACTCGATGCTGTCAGCAGCAAGCTCCAGCGAAAGCTTCTCGGCCGCCTTGTTGCCCGCATCGTCGGCGTCGTACGCGATGTACACGCGCTCCACGCCATGCTCGCAGAGAGCCTCGCGCAGCTCCTTCGTAAAGCCCTCCACACCGTACGCGCTGGTCACGTTGCGATGACCCGCGCACCAGAAGCTCAGCGCGTCGATCAGCGCCTCGCACAAGATGATCTCTTTGCTGTGCGTCAGCGCTTGCGCGTTGAAGATGCCTCGATGCGGCCCAGGCAAGTACATGTGCAGCGGCGTACCAGGCCGCAGACCCGGAGTGATCTTCCGCCCGTACATCTCCAGCACCGCGCCGTCTTCTCCGAAGATCGGCACCACCACAGACCCCGTAAAGTGCTCGTGCCCGCTCTCGCGCAGCACACCAAGACGTTGCAGCTGACCACGCACCGCAGCGCCCGACTTCAGCACCTTCGCCGGCAGCCGATACCCCAGCGTGCGATTCGCAAAGCCGAGCTTGAAATGCTCCACCAGCTCTGCGTGCACAAGCCCGCGGCTCTGCAGGTACGCGAGCGCTTCCGGGCTCTCCTTCAGCGTCGCGTGGTAGTAGTCCACCACCCGGCGCAGCACGACACCGTCGGGCTCTTCGGCCTCTGCGATCGCTTCGAGCTTCGGGCCGAGCACCGAGCGCGGCGCAGCCGCCGAAGACGAAGCAGCTAAAGAGGGATGGTCCTGGCGCAGCATCTCCACCGCCAGACGAAAGCTCACGCTCTCCGCTCGCATCACCCAGTCGATCACGCTGCCGCCCGCCTGGCACGCGCCCAGGCAGTGCCACACGTTCTTGCTCGGCGACACCACCAAGCTCGGCTCCCGGTCATCGTGAAACGGACAAAGCCCCATGAGGTTGTCGCCAGTGCCGCGCAGCGCGATCCCTCGCGCCTGCGCCAGCCGCACCAGCGACACCTCACGCTTGAGCCGCTCGATCTCGTCTTCGGGTATCCGGGCCATCGTGGGGGCCTCCTCGGTCCAAATGCCGTCAAGCGAAAACGAGACGGCCAAAGCACTTCGTTGACTGGTCCCATGATTACTCGTATACAAATATTCATGCAAGCCCAGACGGGTCCGCCGCAGCTCGCTCTGCAAAACCACCTCTACACTGCGGGCGTGCCCCGTAAGCCCAAATCGACCCGTGGACCAAGGCCCCGCCAGGGCGCTCATCTGCTCGCGCTGCGCAAGGCCGCGGGACTCACTCAGATCGAGCTCGCGCAGTTCCTGGGCGTGCCGCAGGGCACCATCGCCCTGTGGGAGTGGAGCGACAAGCCGCCGCGCTCAGACGTCCTTCCCAAGATGGCCAAGGCTCTCGGTGTTCGCATCGAGCAGCTCCTGGTGCAGCACGCCGCCGTCGCGCTCATCAAGCCGCCGGGCCCCGTGGGCGAAGTGCAGCGCACCTTCGAAGAAGTCCGCAGGCTGCCGCGCAAGCAGCAGCGCAGGATCCTCGAGATGGTTTCCGCCATCGTCGAGCAGTACAAGCGCAAGGCCAGCTGAGCTTGCAACAAGGCCTTTTCGGTTGCACAAGATCTCCTATGCCGTCACCCAGCTACACCCAGGGTTTGCTCGACGAAATCCGCGCTCTGCCCGACGACAAAATCGCCGAGGTCGCCGACTTCGTCGAGTTCCTTCGCAACAAGCAGCGCCGCACTGCCAGCACTCCCGAAGAGCGCTTGCGCATTGCCGCCGACGCCGGACTCATCATCCTGCCCGAGCCAGGACACCAGCGCTCGTCGATCACTGACTTCCCGCCGGTCTCAGTGCCCGGCAGACCGCTGTCTGAAATCGTGCTCGAGGACCGACGTTGATCGTCTACTTCGACACCTCCGCGCTGCTCAAGCGCTACGTCGCCGAAGCTGACTCCGACGCCGTCACCGCGCTATGGAAGAAGGCCACCAAGATGGCGGCCTCGCAGATCTTGTACGGCGAGCTCGCCGCCGCGTTCGCACGCCGCCGTCGTGAGTTGCCCGCAAGCGCCGCCGCGCTCGACCAGGCACAGCAGATGTTTCGCAACGACTGGACTGGCATTCATCGCATCCCCGTCGACGACGAGATCAATCGCCGCGTCGACGAGCTGCTCACTCGCCATCCGCTGCGCGGCGCCGACGCCATCCATCTCGCGTCCGCCGTCCTGCTGCGCGACCTCTCGCAGGACGCAGTCACGTTTGCGTGCGCTGATGTCGCGCTCGTCAAAGCAGCGCGGGCTGAGGGGCTCAGCGTCGCGCCGTGATCGAGCGGCCCTTGGAGGCACGTCATGTTTGCAGGCGACATCTCGAAGCTCAGTAAGTTCCTGAGCTTCGTTCTTCGGCACAAGCCCGATGCCATCGGCTTGACCCTCGACCCGCAGGGCTGGACCTCAATTGATGATTTGATCGGCAAGAGCGATGCCGCCGGAACTCGGTTCAGCCGAGAGGACCTGCTGCATGTCGTCGAGACCAGCGAGAAGAAGCGGTTTACTCTCTCGACTGATGGGCAGCGTATCCGCGCTGCTCAAGGACACTCCATCGATGTGGAGCTTGGTCTGTCAGCTCGGGAGCCGCCGAACGTTCTCTACCATGGAACCGCGACGCAATTTGTCGACTCGATTTTGTCGGAGGGACTGAAGCCACAAGCACGCAAGCAGGTGCACCTGTCAGCCGATGAAGCAACCGCGCACCGCGTCGGGCAGCGACACGGCAAGCCAACCATCCTCGTGGTGGACGCGCTGCGCATGCACGCAAAAGGCTTCCTGTTCTTCTTGGCGGACAACGGTGTGTGGCTAACCGATCAGGTACCCGCTGAGTTCTTGGCCCCATCGCCATCCAGCACCACAGATTCTGCAACGACCTCGACGCAGCCAAAGCTATCGAGGTAGATCATGAAGTGGCGCATTACCCAGCGGTCTCGCCACTCAGGCACAGCATCGTTGCGCAACTCCGCGACCCAGTCTGATCCTTTGATCTCGCAGACCGTGTCGTAAGCACCCTCGACGTGCCACGCAGTGCAATACGTTTCCTCGCGCTTGCGAAACGCGCGCGGCTTGACGAAGAGCACTCCGATCGCTCGCTCGCGTCCATCGTCATCACACACCAACGACAGCTGCAGACCTCTGTCTTGAACCAACGTCGGCCCGCGAATCACCGCTGTCGATGGGCACGGCAACGAGAACAGAGGTTGCTTTTCCATCACAACCCCGATTGGCGAACGACCGCTGTACCCGCACTGGTCAGCCCGTTTCGTTGCAGTTGACCGCTGAGCATCTTCTCGAACACTTCTTGACCTGTCCGGTTGACTGCGTTCCACGCCGCCCGAGGAATGCCCGCAGCCTCAAGGGCCTGAGCAGACCGAGTATTCAGGATCAGCGTGTTGCCGTCGCGCACGATGAAATTGATCGGAACATCGGACGCTTTCATAGCTCCCGAGCGAAGCGCGCCAGCGATGTCTGCGACGCTCCTGCCCGCAAATGTCCCGCCCTCGCTGAACATGGCACCGAAAGTCTTCTGCGCGAAGTTCGCGCCCTCCAGCCCTATCCCCTCTGCGGCGCCGCCAGACTCAAGCAGCACCGATGCACTGTTGAGCAGCGTCTCGCCCAGCATTATTAGCCCCTCGACGGAACTCAGCACTGCGGTGACGATAGACGCCGCCTGGAGCGTTTTGGGCGCATCCTTGAGCGGTTGCTCGCTGAAGGCCGCATCGGGAGCTGGCCGCAATCCACTGAATTGCGCAACGAAGGCTCTCTCCGCCGCCCCCAGCGGTGCCGCAACAGGCGCCACCGCCCCACCGAACTCCCCAACCCCGCCGAGCGGCGAATCGGTTTGCGGCCGAGCGGTGTTCACGTCCGTTGATGTACTGGCCGGAGACGGGCCGGTTTCCCATGCTGGCGCTGTCTCTTGGTCCGCGCCTGGGTCGGCTTGTGCTGCTGCCGGCGGCGGGGGGGCGGTGCCGGCGCCGGCACGCTGATCGTGACCGCTTCCATCTTACAGTTATCTTCGCAGGTATCGCTCGCGGGCTCCCCCTCAAACCCCGTCGGGTCGACGTACCGGAGCGGGTTGTTGAACACATAGCTATAGCGATTCAAGCCTGGACCGAACAAGGGCGCTTGTACCGCGGGATCTGGCGAGAGGAAGTGCCGCGTTCGCGGATCGTAGATCCGGCCTCGCATGTTGACGAGCCCGACCTCCGTGTCGTCTTCCTGACCCGAGAAGCCGACCGTCGTCGCAACAATGCCGCCTGTCGCGGGCGGCTGACTCCAGTCGTGCGGATCTCGTCTCCGTCCGAACGAATCGAAGCTCTGCTCGGCCCTCAGAGCGCCGGAGGCGTCGGTAACGAGCTGTGTTGACCCGAGGTGATCGTCGTGCAGGTAGCTCACGGTCGGTGGCGAACCATTTGTCATGCTCACTTGAGCGACGATCCGGGAACCGTTGGTGACGTAATATACGTGTTCAACGCCAGTGCTCGACGTTCTCCGCTCATAGAGCCCATCCACGTATACCGTGGTCAAAGTACCCGCTGTGCTCTGGTTCGGCGCGATCTTCCTCACTCGGTTCTGGTGCGCGTCGTACACAAAGCTGACAAGGTCTTGTTGCGGCCCGGCGCCGACACTCTCCCATTCTTGCACCGGCTTGTTGAACCATGAATACGTGATGTGCTGCTCAGTGGCTCCTCCGGTGCGCAGCTTACGATTTCCTGCCTGGTCGTACTGGTAGTGGTACGTACCGTCGAATGTGATGGCGTGCGCGTGCGTTGGATCGGCGTACTCGTTTTGGCCGTTCTCAAACAGGTTATTCGCGGCGTCGTAACTGTAGTACTTTCCAGTTGTCGCCTCGTACTGCAAGCGATCCGCCTCGTCGTAGGAAAGGTCCTCTGATTGTGCGGCCCCCACAACCCCGCTGGTTCTACGCCGAATGTTCCCGCTCGGATCGTAGTCGTACGCCATGTCCTGAAGAACCACGGCGGCACCCGACAGCGTCTGAATTCCTTTCTTTCTTCCTAAGCCGTCGTACTGTCTCAACGTGAGAGTGCCATTCCCCAGTGCTTCCAGACTGAGCTGATCATACGAGTTTGTTGCAATCGCAATCCAGTATGGCTTCGCACCGACAACCGCATCCGGGTCGCGCACCGACAACAATCCGCCGGTGTTATCATACACATTCTGCACTC
>JADGRF010000011.1 GCA_017881055.1 Sandaracinaceae bacterium | reverse complement strand
TCGAGCGCGCCCCTTTGAAGCTTACTTGCGGATGCCGAGCGAACCGATCAGCGAGCGGTAGCGGCTGACGTCGCGCGAACGAAGATAGTCGAGCAGACGACGACGCTGGCTGACGAGCATGAGCAGGCCGCGACGCGAGTGAAAGTCCTTCGCGTGAACCTTGAAGTGCTCGGTAAGCTGCTTGATGCGTTCCGTCAGCAGCGCGACCTGGACTTCGGGCGAACCCGTATCGCCGTCGCGCGTTTGGAACTTCTTGATAACTTCCGACTTGATCTGCTGACTGAGCGCCATGGTCATTCTGCTGCTCGCTGGCCTTCCATCCACGTAGGACGGCGCAGTATGCAGACCACCACCCACCCCGTCAAGCAACGCGGCCGATCATCGTGCACGGGCAGGGCGGTCCTCGATGACAGCGTCCAACGTGCCTGCCGTTTGTGTGGTTAGCTGGATTTGGGCGGGTAGGGTCTCGCGCTCCGTGACGAGCGGATAACGGACGTTTACAACGCCGCTGAAGCGCGGGACTGCGAGCGTATCGACGGCGCTCAATAGACAGCTGCGGAGCTCGGGCTCGATCTGGCCTTCGATCTGTGCGGAGACGATTTCGCGATCGGCCAGCCGAAACGTAAACACGGCGCGGACTTGGTAGTCGGGGCGACCGGCGCGGTCCCGCCGAAAGCAGCCGCGTGCGACCGGAAGGATGCGCTGGCGCAACATCGACAATAAAGGAGAGCCGGGCATGCCCGCGCCGAGGTCGGGCTCGGTCTGAGCCGGCGCCTTCGGGGCAAGCGCCAGGCAGCGCGCGCGCTCGTAGGCCAGGGCGACGGGGACCAGGTCGAAGCTGAGGCCACCGTGGCGTTGGGCCGGGCCCCTTCGGTCGCACGGTGCGGGCAGCTTCTTCGCGGGCTCGGCTTGGCCCGGCGGCCGATCGCCGCGCGCATGCGCCAGGTCGCGTGGATCGACAGCCGTCAGCGCAAGCACGCCGCCGCGCTCGGAGCTGGCACGTGCCGCGAGCGTAAGCGCGAGCATGCCCTTCGCGGGCAGCACGCGCACGCTGCGGTCGTTGGTCGTGTAGCGCACGGAGCCGCGCGCGCGTGGGTCGAGTTCCACATCGAAGCTCAGCGATTCGCCGGCCCGGAGCGCGGACACCAAATGCGAACGCGCGCCGTTCTGCAGCTCGACGCGGCTCATCGCTCGCGAGAACAACGCGGCCACACGCTCTTCGAGCTCGTCCGAACCGAGGCCGTGCATGTCGGAGTCAGCTGCATTACCGGCGTCGACTACGATGCCGCGCGCGAGCGCCACGCCTTGCAAAAGGCCGCTGTCGGCTCTGCGGTTGCCAAGATTCACGGCAGACACCTCGACGCCGGCTCTGCGCGCCGCGGCGAACGGTCGCGCCGTGCCTGTGGTGAGCCCGCCGTCACCGACGATCACCACGAGCTTCTTGCGTGCGCCCTTGCTCCAGCCCCAGCCGTCGATCGTGGCCCAGGCGGCTTCGAAGCGTGTCGCGGAGCCCAACTCGACGTCGAACGTGGCGGCCTGGAAGGCACGCAAGGGTACGGCGTCGGGATTGGTTGCAGCTGACAAGAGCGGGCTGGTCTGGCCGGCGTACATCAGAGCGCGTACCAGGCTGCCCCCCGGGATGTCGGCGATGATCGCGGCGATCGCCGAGAGCAGCCGACTGCGTGGGAAGCCTTCCATCGAAGGCGAGGCGTCGATGGCCAGCACCAAGTCCACAGGTTCGCGCGCTGCGGGCGCCGCCGCGGCGTAGGTATGGATGCACGATCGCCCACCACACTCGAAGCGCAGCGCGCCGGAGCTGATGCCGGAATCGGGTGCCGCGCGCGCCGTCAGCGACACGCCCGATGAGGGGTCTTGCTGCACGGCGCCCTCCGTCGCATCGGTGTCGCCGACCTTCGCGCCGGTCAGCTGCTCCGCGTGCAGCGTGATCTCGAGCGGCACGATCCGGGGATCCATGCCGCGTGCGGGCAAGCGTAGACGCACGACACCGCCGTGGAGCAGCGCTGGCAGTACGTAGTCGACGAGCACGGTGAGCGGTCGGCTCTGCGTGACGGGAGCAGCACGCAGTGTGATCGCCAGGCCCCGATGGTCGCGCTGCTCGCGTGCCTGTGCTGCCGGCAATGCGGCGTCGATGGGTACGTCGCCTCGCGCTTGCACGGCGTCGTCGTACGCAGACAGCTCGTCCGCGCGACTCGGGTCGGGCGCGCCGTCGCGGCAGCCGTTCGCGTTGCACACGCGCAAGGCAGCGAGCGCGGCTCCGTCGGGGACCGCGACACGCAGCTCGAGCTCGGCGGGTTTGTCGGCTGTGCTGGCGAAGACGATTTCTTCATGGACGAAGGCCAAGCCGAGCTCGAGCCGCACATCGACGCGGTGTTCGCGTTCGTGGACGGTCGGCACCGCCCGCAGCACTTCGCCCGTCCGCGCGCTCGTGGGGGGGGGCGTCGGCCCAAAACGTCGCGCGTCGTCGTCGAGCGCTTTCTTGCCGCCGTTAGCGGCGGGCGCCTGCGCTTGTCCGGACTCGTTCGGGTGATCCAGGCCTTCGTGATCGCGATCCAAGCCGATCGGGTCGTCGGGGTCGTTGGCCAGCGGCAGCAGATCTTCGATCGCAGGCTCGCGCGCGGCAGGCTTGCTCTGGGCGTGCACGCTCGCTGGCAGTGCCAGCGCGCTCCAACACAGCACACACACGAGCGCACTGCGTAGGTTCATTTCGCCTCACGACCGCAATCAGGGAAGTGGCCGGGGTGGTCCACAGCCGTTAGTGTGCATAACCATGGCGCAGTTCTGGAAGCGTTCGATCGTCGGGTTCGCCTGCGCCACCTGTCTGTGTGCGTGCTCGTCGAGACTGGGCGACAAGCCCGCGGGTGAGGCCTGCACGCGCTCCGAGCAGTGTGCGCAGGGCCTTTCGTGCGTCCAAGGCTCGTGCGCAGCACCCGACGCCGATGCGGCGACCGATGAAGATGCCGGAAAGTGACACGCCCGCGGCCTGCCCCGTGTAAAATCGCCGCGTGCGAAACTGCCCCAAATGTGGAGCGCAATACGCCGATGACCTCGCGTACTGCCCGAACGATGGCGTAGCGACGACCACCGTGCGCTTGGCCTCGGATGCGCCAGAGGTCGACCCCTTGGTCGGCTCCACGATCGACGGCCGCTATCGTGTCGAGGCTCGGATCGGCGAAGGCGGCATGGGCGTCGTGTACCGCGCGTCGCACGTGGTGTTGAGGAAGGCGCTGGCGATCAAGGTGATGCGCAGCGAGCAGGCGAACGATGCCGAGGTCGTGCAGCGCTTCGTGCAGGAGGCGCAGTCGTCGTCGGCGATCGGGCACCCGAACATCATCGGCATCAGCGACTTCGGCACCACGGCGGACGGCTCGGTCTACTTCGCCATGGAGTTCCTGGAGGGACAGACGCTCGGCAAGGCCATGGAGCAAGGTCCGTTGCCCGTGGCGCGCGCCATCGACGTGTTCTTGCAGATCACGAGCGCGCTCGAGGCGGCTCATCAGCGCGGCATCGTCCATCGCGACTTGAAGCCGGACAACATCTTCCTGGTGCAGCGTGGCGACCAGCGCGACTTCGTGAAGATCCTCGACTTCGGCATCGCCAAAGTGAAGAACGCGGCCGCGAAGATCACGCGCACCGGCATGGTCTTCGGCACGCCGCACTACATGTCTCCGGAGCAGGCCGCAGGGCAAGCGGTCGATCAGCGGTCCGACATCTACTCGCTCGGCGTGATCATGTTCCAGGTGTTCGCCGGTCAGCTGCCATTCGACGCCGAGTCGTACATGGGCGTGATGACCAAGCACATGTTCGATCCGCCGCCGCAGCCGAGCAAGATCTTGCCGTCACTGCGCGGCCCGATCGAAGACATCATCTTGATGGCGCTCGCGAAGAAACCCGAGCAGCGCTACCAATCCATGCTCGAGATCAAGGACGACCTCGAGCGCGTGCGCCGCGGCGAGTCTGCGCTGGCGAGTCAGCGCGCTGCGCTCGGCGGCGGCGCGTTGGCCTTCTCGGCGCCGCCAGGACAGCTGCAAGATGCGACGTCCGGCGCGCAGACGCTGGCCGCGGCGGGTCTGGAGCTCGACCAGCCCAGCTCGGATACGGAGCTGGCGCTCCCGATCAAGAAGCGTCCCATGCGGCTCGTGCCTGCGATCGTTGGAGGGCTCGTGGTGGCTGGTTTTGCTTTCTGGGCAACTTCGCGGGATCAGCCGCCGCCATCAGCTGCAGTCGCGAATGGTCAGCCTGCGCCCAGCCCGGTAGCAAGAACGGCACCCGCGGAGTCGGTCACGCTCGTCGCTGCGCCAAAGGCGCTGCGTATCCGGGTCACACCTGACGACGCCGAGATCCGAGTCGCCGGCGTCGTGGCCGGTCGCGGAGATGCGGTGGTGCCGAAGCCACAGCAGAACCAAACGGAGGTGCGCGTCTCGGCACCGGGCTATCGGCCGCAGAAGCTCGTGCTCGATGCGCAGAGTCCCGACACGATCCAGCTCACGTTGGAAGTCGAGCCCAAATCGGAGCCCAAACCGGCTTCGAGACCACCGGATCCGTCAGCTGCGTCCGAGAAGTCTCGCGCCGGCTCGCCGCGCAAAGCAGGCGGCGCTGAACCTGCGCCCGTGCCCGCCGCATCTGCAGCCAAGCCCGTTCCGAGTCGCCGTCCGGGCGCGTTGAACGACGTGGTGGATCCTTGGCAATGAAACATACCGTGCTGCCGTCGCGTCGGAGGTTTGCGCTTCTGGTCTCGCTCGTTCTAGTGCTTGCCGCATGCGAGCCGCCGCCGCGCGTGCGCAGTGCGAACGACGCTCTCACGTTTCGGGCTCCGGGCGCCGCGGCCACGCACTACGCGCGTTCCGGAAGAGGTCCGATCGCGATCGTGGGAGACAAGCCTAGCAGCGCGCTGTCAGCTGCCATCGAGACGACGGCGCGCCTCCAGCAGGTGAAGCTGGTCGGCGACGCGCGCTTGGCTGCGCTCGCGGCGTTCTGCGCCGACGTGTTGCCACCGGGCCAGCGCACACTTCCGCCGGCCGTCCTGGAATGGGCTGCCGGGCACCTCGGCCTCTACGATGTCGCGCCCGAAGTCATCGTGATCGACGTGCCGCGCGCCGATGCCACGGCTGCGGTCTCGAACGCGCTCGCGCCACGGTTGATCGAGCACGAACACACGCACTATGGCGCGGTGCTCGTCGCGCGAGACTCGGCGAGCCTGTTGGTCGTCGCGCTCGCGGATCGCAAAGTCGACCTGGAAGACGTGCCGCGCGTCGTGTCCGTGAGCGAGCCGATCCGCGTGCGCGGCCGGCTCGCCGCGCATTTCGAAAATCCGCGTGTCGACTTGACCGTGAACACGCAGGCCGGCGTGTCGCGCAAGCTGCTCTCGGCCGGTGGCGGTCCGGATTTCGACGTGCAGATCCCCACGCCGAGCAAAGGTAGCTATCGCATCGAGATCCTGGGTGACGGCGAGCTCGGCAATGTCGTGCTCGCGCAGCTGACCGTCTACGTCGGGGTCGCAGTGCCCAGCACGTTCACGCTGCAGCAACATGGTGGCGTCCTCGACCTCGCCGGGTTGCGGCGCGATCTGCTCGCGCTGATCAACGCCGAGCGCAGCCGCGCAGGTGTCGCGCCGCTGCAGGCCGACCCCGTGCTCGATCGACTCGCGCTCGATCACAGCGTCGACATGGGCGATCACGGCTTTCTGAGTCACGTCTCGGTGCGCACCGGCGCGCCCGCGGATCGCGTGGCCCGTGCGGGCTTGGGGCAAGGGCTCGTGCTCGAGAACATCGCTCGCGGCGGCGACGCGCCGAGTCTGCACGCAGCAGCGCTGGCGCAAGCGGGCTCGCGCAGCAACCTGCTGCACGCCGACGTCACGCACGTGGGGCTCGGCGTCGTGGAGCAGAGCAGCGCGCACGGCAGCTCGCTGCTCGCGACCGAGCTCTTCGTCCAAGAAAGCCGCGTGCTCGATCCGAGCGCCGCGGCACCGGAGCTGCTCGCGATGCTCAACCGCACGCGCAGCACGCGCGGGGCGAGGGCGCTCTCGTTCGACTCCGAACTCGCGGGTGTGGCCCAGGCGGCCGCACAGGATTTCGTGAATAGCCCGGGCGTGACCGAGCAGCACGTGATCGACGCCGCGAACGAAAAGTTGCAGCGTTTCTCGCTGAGCTATCGTCGTGTGGCGGCGGTGCTCGTGCTTGCGCGCTCGCTCGAGGATGCGCGCTCGCTCGAGCCCGCTCTCGATGCCACCGTGCGCAGCGTGGGGATTGGAGTCGCCCAGGGCACTCGCAGCGATCGCGGCGGTCACGTGTTGGTGATCGCGCTCGTGCTCGGCTGGACGCGCTGACGCAACGGCTTCAGCGCACCATGCGGCGGCATTCCTCGACGTATGACCCGCGCCCCAGATCGACGCACTTTTTGTAGGCTTCGCGCGCGGCTTTGCGATCGCCGAGCTCGTGCTTGGCCGCGCCGAGCACGATCCAGCCTTCGGAGTTGGTCTCGTCCTGCGCGACCGCGCGTGCAGCGTAGTCGGCCGCGTCGGCCGTGCGCCCCCGATTGAGATAGCCGAACGCCAGCCGGCTTAGTACGGCCGTGTTCGTCGGCACGAGCTGAGCAGCCTGCTCGTACAGGCTCAGGGCTTGCTTCGGCTTACTGTCCTCGAGCTTGCGTGCGCGACCGAGCAAGTCTTCCACGTTGGGCGCGACCGCCGCGCTGTCGGCCGGAGCTACCGGCGCTTGCGGTACGGCTGCGGGGGCCGGCGCCGCTGCCGCCGGGGGCTGCTCCGGCGCGAGGGTTGCAGCTGACGGAGGCGTTGTCGCAACATTGACGGGCGCGCTCGGGGGAGCGACTGTCGGTGCTGGCACAGGCGCGGCAACAGCCGGAGCGACGGCCGGTGCGCTGCCAACGCTAGGCTGCGTCGGCGAGAACACGCGGTACCCGAGCATGCCCAGCAACACCGCCACGACCGCGAGCGCGCTCACCCGCTCGCGGGTGCGGGACACGGAGGGCCTCAGCGTCGTCTGGCTCGTCCACGTGCTGCCGGCGTCATCGGGGCGCCGGGCTTGCCGCACGCTTGGCACCAACGCTTCGTGCCGTGGCTCGTGAGTCGGCTCCGGCGCGGCCTTGGGGCGTAGGGTGGTGCCGCTGATCGGCGGCGCGACGCCCGCGGAGCTCCGATCACCGAGCAACGTGGCGCCGGCGGCGACCCGGCCTGGCAGCGCGGGCGTCTCGAGCATGGCGTCTGCGCCCTGCCGCGTGCTTGGATTGCCACGCACAGGCACCGGCGGCGGCATCGTCATGATCGATTCGTCCTGAACGTGATCGATCCGTGCAACACCGAGTGCCTGGAGGGCTGCGCGAGACAGCACGCCCGGCCCTTCCTCAGGCAGGGTCTCGCGATCCAGGTCGTCGTCGTCATCGCTCGATCGAGCATCGTCCGGATCATCTTCCAGCAAGTCGCTCGACGCGATCGACGACAGCATGCCGGGCGACGTCGTGAGCGAGAGTCGCTTGACGCGCTTACGGTTGCGTTTGACGCGCACGAGCTTCGGCGCCGAGGGTTCTTCGGCCGCGCTCGCTGGCTCGTCGCGTGCAATGGGCTTGGAGCCGCGCTCGACCACGGAGTCTGGTGCAGCTGACGGGGCTGGGGTGTCCGCGATCGGGTGCGTGTCGCGTGCGCTCTCGAGCAAAGGCTCCGTGTCACGTTCGGCGGCCAGCTGGGCGACCGTCTTCGACGCGGCGCGCTCCGGCGCCGGCACCACCGCCGCGCCCTCCGACGGTCGCGCGGCTTGCGTCGCGCTCGGTCGCTCGTTCTCCTTGCGTGGGAACTGAATGACGTTGTCGCTGCTCGGGCTTGCGGCCGGCAGCGTTTGCAGCCCGGTCAGCGTGGTCGGGTCGCCATCGGCTCGACGACGCTTCTTGCCTTTGCGGGGCAGGGCCCCTTCGCCGCGCGCCTCGGCGTCTTTGGCCGAGTGGTCTTGCGGCCAGTAGTCCAGCGTGCTGCGTTTGTCGTTTTCGTCGAGGTCGTCGAGCTCGATCGGTGGCGGCAATGCAGACGGCATGTGCGCCGGCAAGAGCTCGTCCGCCTGCGACCGCGGGTGCTGACTTGGGGCCTTCTCGTTCTTGACCTCGGCCGGCGCGCGCAGCGACGCGTGCCTTCCCGTGTTGAACACGAGGCCCTCGAAGTACAGCTTCGAGATCGCCGTCAGCGTCTCGAGGTCGTCGCGGTTGCACACATCCACCACCTGCATCAGCGAACGTTCACCGTCGAAGTGGCGCAGGATGCCGTTGATCTCGTCCGGGATCTCGGCCAGGCGATCGAGCAGCTCGGTGTCGTTCACCTCGAACACGCTGTCGAGGTCGGGCAGCTGCTCGAGCAAGCGACCCCACTCGTCCAGGCGTCGCATGCCTTCCATCAGCACGCCCTGCGTGGAGGTCTGGATCACGTCTTCGCGTCGCACCTCGCGGAAATCGATCTCGAAGCTGCCTTCGGTCCAGACCAGCGCGCGGTAGATGGCGCGCGCGCCGCGCAGCGGTCCGAGCTCGGCATCGACCGGATTGCCGTTGCGAAAGTACAGCGCGCCGCGCTGCACGCCGCTCGACAGGTGCAACACGCCCGACTTCTTGCTGTTGTCGATCGTCTGCAACAGATCGACCACGCCGATGTCCGAGAGCGCGCCGGTGAACCTTTGCTTGCTTGCCTGATCCTTCAGCTCCAGGCCTTCGCGGCGCTTGCGCTGCAGTACGAGGTTCACGCGCGCGATGATCTCTTTGATGTAGATGGGCTTGGTGAGGTAGTCCTCGACGCCCAGCTCCAGGCCCTTGACCTTGCTCTCGACTGACGTGTCGCTCGACAGGAAGATCAGCGGCACGTCCGCGAGGCCGGGTCGCTGCCGAATCTCTTCGATGAACGCAAAGCCATCCATGTGCGGCAAGCGCGTGTCCGACAGGATCAGATCCGGCTTGCTCATCTCCATGAGCTCGATCGCGCCCTTGGCGTCGCCCGAGGTCGCGACGCTGTAGCCCGCCTTGCGCAGCGACACTTCGAGCACGCGCAAGCTCCGCAGGTCCGCGTCCACGAGCAGGAGATTCTGCTTTGCCACGTCGCTATATCCGGAGTGTCACGCGTGCCGTCTCTGATGACCGATCACGCGAAGAGGGCATTTTGACCGAAGCTGCTGCCTGGGATCCCAATTTTCGGGTCCTTGACCCCCGTAATCGCACTGCCCTATTGTCCCGGTCGGTCGTGCGCGAGGAATTTCCCATAGTATACGCGATTTTCGCGGGTCTGTGGGCGCTCCTGTGGATAGAAAAAGGAACGACGATGGCAAAGGCGAACACGCGACACACGTTGGTTTCGGGGCTTCACCTGGTCGCGATGCTGGTCGGGCTTCCCGTCCTCTGCCTGTCGGCGGGCGCGTGCAAGGGCGGCGGCGACATGGCCATCCTCGATATCGACCCGAAGCTCGGCCACACGCAGGGCGATCAATACGTAAAGATTGTCGGCAAGAATTTCCGGCAGGACATCGGCTACACGGTCTACTTCGGCGCGAAGAAGTCCGGCCAGGTCACGATCGTGGACCCGGAGACGCTGCTCGCGACCACGCCGTCGGGTCTCAAGGCCGGCACCGTGGACGTGTTGATCCGGGCGGACGACGGCAACGCGTTTCGTCTGCCGCAGAGCTTCAAGTTCGAAGACGTCGGCCCCGATACGGCCCCGGGCGGCGTGAAGAAAGAAGAAAAGGGCAACCTGGCGTATTGATGGCTGCCGCCTTCATCCATCCCAGTGCAATCGTCGACGCCGATGTCACGCTCGGCGCGGACACGAAGATCTGGCATTTCGTCCACGTCAGCAGCGGTGCGCGCATCGGTGCGCGCTGCGCGCTCGGCCAGAACGTGTTCATCGGCAACGGTGTGCGCGTCGGTGACGGTGTGCGCGTGCAGAACAATGTCTCGCTCTACGAAGGCGTCGAGATCGAGGACGACGTGTTCCTCGGCCCGTCCTGCGTGTTCACGAACGTGGTCAACCCGCGCGCGTTCGTGCAGCGCAAGCAGGAGTATCAGCCGACCCGCGTGTGCCGGGGCGCCAGCGTCGGAGCGAACGCGACGATCGTCTGCGGCGTACGACTCGGCGAGTATTGCTTCGTGGGTGCGGGTGCGGTGGTCACCGCCAACGTGCCTGCGTACGCGCTCGTGATCGGCGCGCCCGCACGGCGCATCGGCTTCATGTGTCGGTGCGGCGAGCGGTTGGCCGCGGGCGCGGCGGTCCACGCAGTGGCGCTCGAGGAAGTCGACGCGATTGAAGCGCAGTGTCAGGCTTGTGGGGCTCGCTACGCGCTGCGCGGCGAGCAGTGCACCGCGTTGCCCTGACATGCCTCGCTGCAAGCGCTGCCAATCTACGCCGCGCTTGAAAAAGGCACACGAGACACCCGCTCGCGCGCCCGCTAAATCGCGCGATGCGACAGGTGCGAGCGTCCGATGAAGAAGGCCATTCACGTGGGTGTCGACGCGACCACTTGGTGGAACGACCGCGGCTTTGGTCGCTTCACGCGTGAGCTACTGAAAGCGCTGTGCGCGCGTGACAGCGAATTTCGCTACACGCTGGTCGTCGATCGGCCGTCGGATGGCTCGCTACCCGCGAACGCCGAGGTGCTCGTTGGCCGCACCGCCCGCACCGTGACCGAGTCGGCCGTCGGCGATAGCTCCCGTTCGCTCGGCGACATGTGGTCGCTCGCGAAGGCCGTACGAGCTGCGCACTTCGATGTCTTCTTCTACCCGGCCGTGTACTCGTACTACCCGCTGCCGGTGCTCGTGCCGACCGTGGTCGCATTTCACGACACGATCGCCGAGCGCTTCCCGAAGCTGGTGTTTCCCACGCGCAAGAATCACTTGTTCTGGCAGACCAAGGTTGCGCTCGCCAAGCTGGCCGCGCGCCGCGCCATGACGGTCTCCCAGGCGTCGGCCAAAGATCTGCACGAAGTACTCGGCATCCCGCTCGATCGCATCGACGTGATCACCGAGGCTGCCGATGCCGTGTTCCGCGTGATCGACGACCCCGCGCGCGTCGCGCTCGCGCGTGAAAAGCGCGCTATTCCAGCTGACGCTCCACTGTTCGTCTACGTCGGCGGACTCAACCCGCACAAGAATTTGCTCAGCCTGTTGCGCGCGTTTCCGGCCGTGCTCGAGCAGACGCCCAACGCGCACTTGGCGATCGTGGGTGACACCTCCGGCAAAGGCTTCTACGACAACGTCGCGGAGCTGCAGCAGTTCGTCGCGGATCATCCCGAGCTGAAGAAGCTCGTGCACTTCACCGGCTACCTGTCGGATGAGGACCTGGTTTCGTTGTTCAATGCCGCCTGGGCCCTCGTGACGCCGTCGCTCTGGGAAGGCTTTGGTCTGCCCGCGGTCGAGGCCATGGCGTGTGGCTTGCCCGTGATCGCGAGCGCGCGCGCCAGCTTGCCGGAGGTCATCGGCGATGCAGGCCTGTTCTTCGATCCGGAATCGCCATCGGACATCGCTCGTGCGCTGCGCACCTTTCTCGCGGACCCCGCGCTTCGCACGCGTTTGCGTACGAACGCCAGCGCACGTGCACGCACGTTTACGTGGGATCGCGGCGCCGAGCTGGCCGAAGCCTGCTTTCGCAACGCCGTTAAGCAGTAACGCCTGGACCGCGATCGGGCGCGCTTTGCGCGCCGCGTCATCGCAACGCGCGGGCGCGCTTTGCGCGCCGCTCGGCCGCGTCGATGATCGCGCGCATTTCGTCGTTCGGAATGCCCAGGCGATACGCAAGATCGTGGATCACGACGAGCTCTGCTGCGGTTTGCTCGCCGTCCGCGTGCGTCAGGAGCAACGCATGCTGCAACAGCGCGCGCCGGTCCGTGTCCATGAGCAGCGGTAGCTCTAGGTCATCCAGCGTGCGCGGTGTCTTCGCGTACTCGAGCAGATCGATTCGGTCGCCGGCATCGAGCGCGAACGCGGTCGCGAGCGCTTCCAGCACCGCGTGCTCCTCGCGATGCATGAGCCCGTCGGCCCAGGCCACGGCGACCAGCGACTTCACCATGGCTTCCACGTCGGGTCGCATGCTCATGCGTGCGTCGTCCCTTTGCTCAGCGCCATTCACTCCAGAATAGCAGTTTGATGCGAAACCCGCTTGCCTACCCTGGCGAGCCCCGGATCCGAGCATTAGATTGCAGAACTATGAGCTCAAGTCGTTATCACGCCCCGTTTGGCCCACAGGGCGGCACGCCCATCGACGCCGAAATTGCGCGCAAGCTCCTGACCGTCGCCCTCGCACAAGGCGGCGACTACGCCGATCTGTTTTTCGAGTATGGCGTCTCCGGCAGCTACTCGCTGGAGGAAGGCATTCTCAAAGCCGCTGGGCGCTCGGTGAGCATGGGCCTCGGTGTGCGCGTCATGAAGGACGACGCCACCGGCTACGCGTACGTGCAAGAGCTGACGCCGGAAGCCATGCAGCGCGCCGCGCGCACCGCCGCGCAGATTGCAGCGTCCGGCGGTACCCCCACGCCGAAGACCTTCGAAGTTCCGGGTGTCACCGGCCGCTACGAGCAGCAGATCCTCTCGCTCGACGTCGCGGGCGAGCAGAAGCGTGAGCTCTTGCTGCGCGCCGATCGCGCCGCACGTGCCGCCGATCCGCGCGTGATTCGCGTCGAAGCCTCGCTCCACGAAGAGCTGCGCGAGGTACTCATGGCCACGAGCACCGGCAAGCTCGCGCACGATCGCCAGCCGATGGTGCGCTTCTCGGTGCGTGTGATCGCCGACGACAACGGCAAGCGTCAGACCGGCTCCTCCGGCGGTGGCGGTCGCATGTCGCTCGAGTACTTCGACGTGCCCCAAGGGGTGCATTCGCCCGAGTGGCACGCGCAAGAAGCCGTTCGGCATGCCATCGCGATGCTCGATGCACGCGAGTCACCCGCGGGCGAGATGGAAGTCGTGCTCGCCCCCGGCGACAGCGGCATCCTGCTGCACGAAGCCGTGGGTCACGGGCTCGAAGCCGACTTCAATCGCAAGGGCACGAGCAACTACACCGGGCGCATCGGCCAGCGCGTCGCGAGTGAGCTGTGCACCGTCGTCGACGACGCCTCGCTCCACGGCTCACGCGGCAGCATCCACGTCGACGACGAAGGCAACACGCCCGAGCGCGTCACGTTGATACAAGACGGCATTCTCGTCGGCTACATGCACGATCAACACTCGGCCAAGCACTTCAAGACCAAGCCCACGGGCAACGGTCGACGCGAGAGCTTTCAAGCGCATCCGATGCCGCGCATGACCAACACGCTGCTCTTGGCGGGTCCGCACGATCCGGACAGCATCATTCGCAGCGTGAAAAAAGGCGTCTACGCGCGCAAGTTCGGCGGCGGGCAAGTCGACATCAGCAACGGCGACTTCGTGTTCTCGTTGACCGAGAGCTACCTGATCGAAGACGGCAAGATCACGACGCCCCTCAAGGGCGTGAACCTGATCGGCAACGGCCCCGACGTCATGGCCAAGATCACCATGCTCGGCAACGACATGGAGACCTCCGACGGCATCTGGACCTGCGGCAAAGACGGGCAATCCGTGCCCGTCGGCGTCGGCTGCCCCACCATCAAGATCGCATCTGTCACCGTAGGTGGCACCCAGATGGGTGGCTGAAATAAAGGCACCCAGATGGGTGGCTAAGAAATTAAATGTCCCAATACGACATCAACAAACTGATCGAACTCGGTGGCCAAGTCGTCGAACGCGCACGCAAGGGCGGCGCCGACATCGCAGAGGCAGCTGTCAGCGAAGGCCAGCACCTGTCCGTCAAAGTGCGGCTCGGCGAGCCTGAGCTGGTCGAAGAGGCGGGCTCCCGATCGCTTGGACTGCGCGTGATCCGCGATCAACGCGTCGCCGTCACCCACACCAGCGATCTCACGCCGGACGGCCTCACGCGCTTCATCGAAGACGCGCTCGAGCTCGTGCAGCTCTCGCAGCCCGACGTCTTCGCCGGCGCGCCCGATCCGTCGCTGCTGTCGAAAGCTTCCGAGCATCGCGATCTGCAGCTGTTCGATCCGTCGATCGACTCGATCGACGCGGCGCGCGCGCTCGACATGGCCAAGCGCGCCGAGCACGCCGCGCTCTCGGTCGACCCGCGCTGCAAGAACAGCGAAGGCGCGACGGTCTCGCGTCAGTCGGGCGCATCGGCGCTCGTGACCAGCGGCGGCTTCCAAGGCGGTACCCGTGGAACGTACGCGTCGATCGTCGTCTCGCCCGTCGCAGACGACCACGATGGCAAGAAGCGCAGCGGCCATCACTGGAGCGCGCGTCGCTTCTTCGCCGAGCTCGACGCGCCCGAAGCCGTCGGTCTCGAGGCCGCCAAGCGCACGCTCGCCAAGCTCGGCTCACGCAAGATCGACACACAGGAAGTCGCGGTCGTGTTCGACCCGGACGCCGCGCGTGCGATCCTCGGCCTGTTCGCCAGCTGCGCCAACGGCGGCGCGATCTGGCGCAAGTCCAGCTACCTCGCCGAGCGTGAAGGCCAGCTCGTCGCGAGCCCGCTCGTCAGCATGGTCGACGACCCACTGATCGTGCGCGGCCCCGGTTCGCGCGCGTTCGACGGCGAAGGTCTACTCGCGCGCAAGAACGTCGTCGTCGACGAAGGCGTGCTCAAGACTTTCATCCTCGACACCTACAGCGCCAAAAAGCTCGGTAAACAGAGCACCGGCAACGCTTCGCGCGGCAGCAGCGGCGGCGTCGGCGCGTCGACCACGAACTTCATCCTAACGCCCGGCACGATCACGCCGGAAGAGTTGCTGAAGAGCTGCGATCGCGCGCTCTACGTGACCGACATGATGGGCTTCGGCTTCAACGCCGTCACCGGCGACTTCAGTCGCGGCGCGGCCGGCTTCTGGATCGAGAAGGGCGAGCGCATGTTTCCCGTCTCGGAAGTCACGATCTCGCTCAACATCGATGAGCTCTGGAAGCGCGTCGATGCCGTCGCCAACGACCAGGACCTTCGGACATCCATTTGCTCGCCGACCTTCCGCGTCAGCGCGATGACGATCGCGGGCAAATAAACGCCGCCCTTCTTTCAACGCACGCGAGCGGCGCGAATTGGGTTCTGGCCGCGAGCCCAAGGCGCGCCGCGACATCAGTGATCGAGCGGGTCCTCTAGTTCCTCGAAGTGTCGATCCTTGCGCGTGCGGCGTGCTTCTTCGCGCTCGGCCTGAGAGCGGCGTACGTGCTCCACCATGACTTGCAAATAGGTTGCGGCGCTCGGGCAGGCGATGCCGGAGCCCAGGAGCACCTCGCGCGTGTTGCGGGTGTCGTAGGTCACATCGCTCGCGAGCTGTTCCAGGAACGCGCGCGGGATTTGGCTGAAGCGCGTGAGGCCGGGCGCGCGGAGTAGGGCGCTCGCCAGGTTCGTGGGCACGCTGCCGACGGGCCCTGGGCGCCCCGCAGCGGCTGCAATCAGCTCGAACACGCGGCGCACCGTCAACGGGTCGTCGTCGACCAGGTGGAACGTGCGGCCCACGCTGCGCGCGTCATCCGCGATCGCGAGCCCGGCATCGGTCACGTAGTCGATCGGCACCAAGTTCAATGGCTGCTCGCCCCGACCGGGCAGCGGTACGCGCAAGTCCATTGGCGAGCTGAGCATCAGCAGAATCAACAGGTACGGCCCCTCCATACGGTCGATCTCGCCCGTCTTCGAGTCGCCGACGATGATCGACGGCCGCAGGATCGTGACCGGCACCTGCGCCATCGCGTCGTGCAGCAACAGCTCGGCACGAAAGCGCGTCTCCTCGACCACGCCGCGAAAGCTCGCAGGACGCACCAGCTCGCTCTCGGCGATGCGCCCGCTGCGCTTGCCGGACAACAGCGCGCTCGACCAGTGCACGACGCGGTCGATCCCGCCCTCGCTCGCCAGCGCCAGGTCGACCACTTCACCCGCGCCGCCCACGTTCATCCGCTCGGCCAGGTCCCGACTCACGCCCGCGTGCGTGACGGCCGCGCAGTGGTGAACGACCTGCACGTGCTTGGCGAGCTCCAGGTAACGCGCGCCCGACATGCCGAAGTCCATCGCCGCCGTGTCGCCCTTCACGAGCTCGACGCGCGCGCGACTCGGCTTCGGCAGCTCGTGCAGCGCCGCCGTTGCTTTCTCGAGCGCGCTCTCCGGCACGAGACATTTCACGCGGTCGTTCGGCCTGCGATCGAGCACGCGTGGCAGCAGCTTTCGAGCGAGAAAACTCGACGGAAACCCCGTGATCAACACGGTTCGAGGCTGCTGCACGGGTGCGACCGAAATCTGCTCTGTCGGTTCGTTTGCCATCGTTTCCCCTAGGTCGCGCAGAAGCGCCGCAGGATCTGCTCGTGCACGGCCAGCGTCCGCGTGCGCAGCGCCGCGAGGTCGCCCGCGTTTTCTATCACATACTGGGCGACCGCCGTCTTCGCGGCGAGCGGCAACTGCGCCGAGATACGCGCACGCGCCGCTTCCGCGCTCATGCGGTCGCGTGCGACTGCGCGCGCTTCTTGGCTGGCTTCGTCGGCGCTGACGACGATCAGCACAGGCAGCCCTTTGTGCAAGCCGGTCTCCACGATCAGCGCCGCCTCGTACACCACGTAGGGCGAGTCAGTCTGCATGGCTTCGGCGATGCGCCGAGCACTCAGCTGCGCGATGCGCGGATGCGTGATCGCCGACAGCTTCTTTCGTGCAGCTTCATCGGCGAACACGATGCTCGCGAGCTTCGCGCGATCGAGGCCGCCATCAGCGGCAAGCACGCCCTTGCCGAATGCCGCAACGACCTCCGCAAGCCCGTCGGTGCCGGGTGCAACGACCTCGCGCGCCAGCGCATCGGCATCAATCACCGCTACGCCTGCTTCACGCAGCACATGGGCAACGGTGCTCTTGCCGGAAGCAATGCCGCCCGTGAGCCCAACCAGCGTCTTGCCGCCTGCGCTCACGACTAAAACGCCTTCTCGCTGTCGATCAGAATTGTCACGGGTCCATCCACCACGGCGTGCACCTGCATCATCGCGCGAAACCGTCCCGTCGCCACGGAAAGACCGCGCGCTGCGACTTCTTCGCATACGCGCTCGTACAAGCGCCGTGCTTCGTCGGGTGCAGCGGCGTCAACGAACGAAGGCCGGCGCCCCTTGCGAACGTCGCCGTACAGCGTGAATTGCGAGACGATCAGCAGCGAACCTCCGGCCTCCGAGACTGCACGCGACATCTTGCCCGCCTCGTCTTCGAAGATGCGCAGCGTGCACAGCTTCTCCGCCATCCAGCGCGCTTCGGCCTCCGTATCGCGCTTGCCCGCGCCGAGATACACGAGCAGGCCGTGCTCGATCCGGCCGACGGTCTCCGGCTCGGACGTCGCGTCAGCCACGGTCACCCACGCACTTCTCACACGTTGTGCGACAGCCCGCATGCGCACGAGCTTACTATGCCCAGAGCCCGGTTTCGCGCGTCTGTTACACTGATGAAATGCCGAGCTCGCGCCGTGCTCCGCCGCGTTCCGAAGCAGAGCATCGCTTCGAGATCCGCGCAGCCACGACCGAGCACCTGGTCGATCTGTGCGAGCTGGCGCGTCATCTGAACACAGTCAATCTGCCCGACGACCCGGTGGCGATAAAGCAGCTGCTCGAGGTCTCCGAGCAGAGCTTCAGCGGCGAGCTTCGCGATCCAAAAAAGCGCGAATACATCTTTGTTTTGTGGGACGCCACGCTCGCTCGCGCGATCGGCACCTCGATGATCATCGCGCAGCTCGGACGCCGCGCCGCGCCGTACATCTATCTCGAGGTGCGCAGCGAAGAGAAGTACAGTGCAACGCTCGACCGGCACTTCATCCATCGCGTGCTCACCACGCGCTACAGCTACGACGGCCCCACGGAGATCGGTGGCTTGGTCATGCATCCCGACTGCCGCCGCTCGCCGGAGCGCCTCGGCTCGCTGATCTCGTACGTGCGCTTCTTGTTCATCGCGATGCACCGCGCAGATTTTCGCCCGCAGGTGCTGGCCGAGCTTCTGCCGCCGCTCGAAGCCGACGGCACGAGTCACTTGTGGGAAGCGTACGGTCGCCGCTTCACGGGCCTCAGCTATCGAGAAGCGGATCAACTCAGCAGGCGCAACAAGGAGTTCATCCGCAGCCTTTTTCCCGATGAAATCTACGCGTCGCTGCTGTCGGACGAAGCGCAGCGCGTGATTGGTGCGGTCGGCAGCGAGACCATCGGCGTCGAGAAGATGCTCCGCCGCATTGGCTTCAGCTACGCCGAGCGCGTGGATCCGTTCGACGGAGGCCCGCATTTCGTGTGCGACACGGAGCGTGTGTCCCTAGTGCGTGACGCCCGCGAATTGCCGGTCGAGCTCGGATCTTCCGCACCGGCTGGGGAGCGCTGCCTCGTGGGATGCAGCTATCCCGAACGCCCCTACTTCCGCGCACTGCCCCTGCGGCTGCCGCCCCTCGGCGAAAGAATACCCCTCACGGACGCCCTGCTCGCGCGGCTGGATCTGACAAATGGCGGGTTGGTCTGGCGCACGCCCGCGCCGTAGCCGATCCGAAAATTTGGCTCAAGATCACGGATTTATTCGATAATTCGGCAAGATTCCGGTCTGCCACCGGCACCCTCCCGGATCTTTTTCGTCACCTGGCCGCAATGATTCTGAAAATAGCTTGACGGGTCGCCGACCATGAGTAGAGTCCGCCTCCCAGTCAGAGAGAACACGGTTTCCGACGGCTCCGGGTTGCAGACCCCCCCCAAAGAAATCGGTCGACCCCCTCCGCTAAAGAGCAGAAAAAGGTTGACGCAAGTATCCGGTTCCTTTACTGTTCTGCCCCCGCCGACGAAACCGGCGGGAACATCGGTCCTTGAAAACTGAATCGGAAATGAGCCAAACAAGAGGCTAGATCGCGTCCGCAAGGTCGAGGTCTGGCTGTCTGAATGGCGGGTCCCGTCGGTACAAAAACCGACAAACCGATACGTGAAGCCAACGAGCGTTTGGGCATAAAAACCTGAACAATCTTTGGATCAAATGCTCACAGTTTTAACTGGAGAGTTTGATCCTGGCTCAGAGCGAACGTTAGCGGCGCGCTTAACACATGCAAGTCGCACGAGAAAGGGCTTCGGCCCCGGTAAAGTGGCGCACGGGTGCGTAACACGTGGATAATCTTCCCTTAGGCGGGGGATAACGTTTCGAAAGAGACGCTAATACCGCATGAGACCACGGTGGCTTCGGCCGCTGGGGGCAAAGCTGGCCTCTTCTTGAAAGCCAGCGCCTGAGGACGAGTCCGCGGCCCATCAGCTAGTTGGCAGTGTAAAAGACTACCAAGGCGAAGACGGGTAGCTGGTCTGAGAGGATGATCAGCCACACTGGCACTGAAACACGGGCCAGACTCCTACGGGAGGCAGCAGTGGGG
>JADGRF010000119.1 GCA_017881055.1 Sandaracinaceae bacterium | reverse complement strand
TTCTCGTCGAGCGCGAGCATTGGCATCGACGTGCGGTTGAGTCGAATCAGCACGTCGGCACCCGCATCGACGACATGGGCGAGGCCGCGGGCGTTGCAGTATCCCCGGTCTCCAATCACCAGCTCGCAGGCTCGAAGCTGAAGCCGCACAACGTCTCGCCCTCGTCGATGCCATCGGGCACGAGACTCCCGTACATGCCCGCGACGATCACGACGTAGTAGTCGCAGTCATCGATAATCTTCTTGATCAGATCCCAAGACGATTCATCGGAGGCAGGGAAGAACTCCATGCTCGCGGGCAAGCACGCCATGTTCAGGAGCGCCGTGATGACTTCCAACCGTTCGGCCGCGAGATCGCGCTTGGTTGAGCTTACGAAGACTTGGTAGCGCTTCTTGATGTCGCCGGTCTGTCGCTCGGTCGGCGCCTGCGTATCGGCGATCGCAGCCAACGAATCTGTGGAGTCCTGTAATGCCTGGAACGCGTTGAACTGCCTTGTGATGTCGCTCCAAGGGTTCCGACTGGGCCACTGCGAGCATTGGTAGATCGTTTTCGCGAGCTGCGAAGCCTCGTCGACGGTGAACTCACTTCGTCGCGCGTCGCGAAGTTGCTCAAGGTCGGTCCCAAGCCGGAGAACCACAGAGTCAATGCGGTTCTTGTCCTGTGCTTTACGAGCAGTGCCCAAGTCGTCCTGATGGCTCTCGAGGATCTGTCGGAGCTGGGTTCTTGCACCTGCCATGGGCGGCGAGCGTACCAACCGCCGTCGACAGCTTCAGCGGGATTCGGCACGCCCGAGATCAGGACCATTAAGCATTCTCGGACGGCGGTAGCCGGCATAAACGCCATCCAGTCTGCCAGCCGCCCCGCGCCGCGTCACCCACCTGAGCAGCTACCAGCTACCCTCCCCCTGGCGGCGGACACGCTCGGGCTCGGTCTGAAGAAGGCCGCTGCGGTCTGTCAGGTAGCAGGCGGCACACTCGACGGTCAGATGCTCGCCGGAGGCTCGCTGCACTTTGCCGCGATGCTCTTCGACCCCAACAACACGGGGTCCACCCTGATTCAGGATGGATCCGTCATCAACACCAACGGCATGTTGCCGGACTTCGTGACGCGCTCCCACGGCTTTCTCGGGCGCTCCGAACAAGCGGGCGCGCGGTTCTTCCAGGGCCGGCTCTACGAAGTGCTCGTATATGCACGCAAGCTCAGCGACGACGAGCACACCGCAGTCATGAGCTACCTGCAGAAGCGCTGGAACTGCTGCGTCTACTGAGGCACCGCAAGATCATGCTCGAAGACGCCACACCCCGCACGGACTGCCGCATCCTGCTGATCAGCGGCAGCCTGCGCGGGGGCTCCACCAACAGCGTTGTCGTGGAAACAGCTGCGCGCGTGGCTCCCGAAGGTATTCGCGCGCAGGTGTACTGCGAGCTCGGCGCGCTGCCTCACTTCAATCCGGACGACGACGTCACCGTGCCGCCGTCAGTTGCACACCTCAACGCGTCGGCACAAGGTGCAGCCGGGGGTGCACATGCCACCCTGCGCGTCGTGCTCGGCTACGTGTCGGCCGACGTCGTCGAGCTGAGCGCACGGGCTCAGCGGCGCCGCCGGCTACTTGCCGCGCGCTACTTGTTCTTCCACTCGGTCAACGCCTTCTTCACGTCGTCCGCGTAGAAGAACATCGGCGAGGCCTGGCCGAGCTCGTTTGCGCGCGTCGCGAGCGGGTAGGCTTCTTTGTACTTGCCCTTGGCCGCGAGCAGCTGCGCCTTGGTCCAGACGTTGAGCCACTCTTCTTTCATCTTGAGCGACTTTTCGATCAGCGTGAGGCCGGCGTCGTAGTCCTTCTTGCTCTCGAGCTCGTAGCGTGCGGCGTTGTTCCAGACGCGCCAGCCGTCGGTCTCGAGCGAGGTCAGGCTCGCCTGCACTTGCGCATCGGTGTCGAGGTCGATCGGAAGGCCGACGCGCACCTTTTCCCAGGCGAGCGCGAGTGTGGCGTGGAAGTCGTCGAAGTCGATCACTTGGTAGGCCAGGCGCTCGCGCGGCGCGACTGCCTTCGGCTTCACGTTCACGCGCAAGAGGTCGAGCTCCTGCTTGTACCCGGCGCCGGTCCCGGCTTGGCCGAGATCTTTGTTGAGGATCAGCGTCCACTGATTGGCCGACGGAATCACGAAGAACGCGTAGCTGCCGGCGGGCACAGGCTTGCCGTCGATCTTCACGTCGCGGCTGAAGGTGACTTTGGTCACGGCGTTCGCGCCGGCGCGCCAGAGCTTGTCGTACGGCACGAGGCTGCCGAAGATCTTGCGTCCGCGCACGGCCGGCGACGAATACTCCACGCTGATCTCGGTGAGACCGACAGTCTGCGAGACCTTGGCGTTCGGGCTGAGCTTCGGCAGGTCGACCTGCTGCGCGAGCGCGGTGTTGGCGAGACAGAGCGATAGGGTCACGAGCGTGAGCAGTTTCATGGGGAGCTCCAAGGCTGAAATCGCACGCGGCGATGCGTGGGAACGGACGCGCGCATGCTAGCAGCGCCGCGCCTCAGCGACCAAGAAGCCGTTCATAGTGCGCGATGGCCGGCTCCGGGCTGAAGCGCAGCACGGCATCGGCGCGTGCGGCGCGGCTCATCTCTGCACGACGAGGCTCGTTGGAAAGCAGCGCGAGCGCGGCCTCGGCGAGTGCGGCCGGAGCCTTGGGGGGCACGAGCAGACCGGTGATGCCGTCGCGCACGACTTCGGGTAAGCCGCCGACATCGCTTGCCACCACCGGAACACCGCAGGCGAGCGCTTCGAGCGCGGCGAGGCCAAAGCTCTCGGTCTCGCTCGGCAGAAGAAACAGATCCGCGCGCGCGAGCAGGTCGGCAAAGCTCGGCCGCGCACCGAGAAACGCCACGTGATCTGCGAGGCCGAGCGAGTCGACGAGTGCTTGCACGTCGTTGCGATCGGGACCGTCGCCGAGCAGCACGAGCGCTGTCTCGCAGCGCGCTTGCATCATGGATAGCGCTTGTACGAGATCGCTCACGCGCTTGAGTGCGCGAAAGCTGGAGCTGTGCCAGAGCACGCGCGGACGGCGGGTCGGGTCATCCCAGCCGGAGAGGCGCGGGAAGAGTGCGCGCAGATCGCCGTCGTGCGGAGCGAACGCGTCGTGCGGAGCGAAGGCGTTGTGATCAACGAAGTTCGGGACGACTTCGATTGCGGCCGGATCGAGCTCGAGGAGCGCAGCTGCGCGGTCGCGAAGCCACGCCGAGGGCACGCTGAGCGCAGAGCTCTCGCTCGCCACGCTGCGCAACACACCGCGTAGCGTGGGGTCTTGGGCGAGCGAGGTGATGTCGGTGCCATGAAACGTAGTGACGACGCGGGGCACGCGTACGCCTTCGCGCGTTGCGATGGCGCGTGCGAGCACGGCGCTGACTGCGTGCGGCACGGCGTAATGCGCGTGAATCACGTCGAGCTCGGCGGCCGCGCTGGCAAGCGCGGCGGCGAGCGCGATCGGATAGTTGCCCGCGCCGCCAGGTCCCGAAGTGCCGCTGGGCACGCGATCGATCGTGACGTGGGTGTGCAGCGGCAGGCGCGGCAGCTCGCTCGGCACGAAGAAGCGTACACGATGCCCGCGCGCGGCGAGACGCGCACCGACTTCAGTCGCGACGATGCCGCTGCCGCCGAGCGTGGGAAAGCAAGCGATGCCGATGCGCAGGCTGTTCATGCGTAGACATCCCGGACCGCAGGGTCGAGCGACGCTGCAGC
>JADGRF010000118.1 GCA_017881055.1 Sandaracinaceae bacterium | reverse complement strand
GGGTGATCGTTGCCGCCGGCACCCGCCCCGCCGCCGCCCGCATCGGGTGTGGCCGTAGAGGAACCGCCTGTGCACGCACCCAGAGCCAGCACCAGCAATAGCGACAAAAGCCTGTTCGATGCCATGACGTCACCCTCCCGGTCGCAGCCTTCGCGTACGGCCCTGTGGCCAAGTACAGCAAAGCGCATACCAACGTACGCGCAAGCCGCGCGGCGCAAGGGGCAGGCGCGCGGGAGGTCGCGAGGGATGTCACCTGGCACACAACGGCACAAGAGAGGCGTCGTGCGTTCCGAGCGAGCTCAGCCGCTCCGAGTCTCTGGGAAACTCGGAGCGCTTCATGCAGTGCCCGCCCTCAAGGCGTGCAACAGCCGCTCGACGCCGGCTGCGCGAGACAGTCCTTCTTCATCGTGTCCCAAACGGCCTTCGCCATCGCCGCAGAGCCCATCGCGTTCGGATGGATGTCGGTGAGCGCGAAGTACTCGGGGTGGCCCTTGAACACCGGCCGCATGTCGATGAAGTGGCAGGTGGCCTTTGCCCTTGGTGCGCGTATACGTGCTGTCGCAGAAGTCCTTCACCTTGGGCACTGCGTACTCGAGGATCGCGTTGGGGTGCGCGCCACCGATGAGCGTGCCCTCGGGCACGTTCGGATAGAAGAAGTAGACCACGCTGCCTACGGCCTGCAATCCTACAACGATGGGGAAACCGCTCGCGGACGGGCTATACGAGCACCTGATCACGCGCGGGTTGGCTGACGATCTCGCGGCTCTGGAACCCACGCGCGGGCGCTCGCAGGAGGCCCTGGAGCCTGCTGAGGCTTCGGCTCTGCTGGCCCGGCACGTGGCCGCCGAGGTCATGCGCGCGCTGGAGTTGCTGCCCAAGTCGAAGACTGCCGCGCCACAAGTGGAGATCACGAACCAGCTGCTACACGAGCTGCAGCGTCTGATCCCCAAAGCCACTCCCGGTCTCATCGAGGCAGCGATCGGTCTGCCCGGTGAGCAATTGCTTTCGGTCTTCCACGACGCCGAGCCCAGTCGCCCGCAGACGCCGCTTGCCACAAGCACGCTGCTCACGCGTGCGCCCAATGATCCGAGCATCGGTGCCGAGCTAGCGCACGAGATCACGTCGGCGGACCGCGTAGACATCCTGATCGCATTCATCACGGTGGGCGGAGTGCGCGTGTTGCGTGATGCGCTGGAATCGTTCGCTCGGCGCGGGACGGACAACCACAATGGCACGGACATTCGCCTGCGCATCCTGACCACCGTGTTCACAGGAACCACGGAGGTGGCAGCAATCGAGTCGCTGGCCAAGCTGCCGGGTGCGCGCGTCAAGGTGTCTTACGATGTTCGGCGCACGCGGCTACACGCCAAAGCCTGGCTGTTTCATCGCAACAGCGGCCTGCATACCGCGTACATCGGCTCTGCGAACTTCACGAAACCCGCGCTTGCCGACGGTCACGAATGGATGGTCAAAGTCTGCGCTGCGGATCTGCCTCAGGTGATCGAGAAATTCCGTGGCACCTTCGAGGCCCTCTGGAACGATCCCGAGTTCGAAGATTTCGATCCGGCCCAGCCGTCGTCCCGTCAACGCCTGCAGGCCGCGCTCTCTCGAGAAACGCAGGTCGATGACACGGTCCATCAGCTGTTCACCCTGCGACCGTTTCCATTTCAGCAAGAGATCCTCGATCGCCTCGAAGTGGAACGCGTGGTGCACGGACGCCATCGCAACCTGGTGGTTGCCGCGACGGGCACTGGCAAGACCGTGGTGGCCGCGTTCGACTACCTGCGCATGGTGGAGCAGTCGGGTACCTCACCGCGCATGCTCTTTGTGGCTCATCGCCGCGAATTGTTAGACCAAGCGCGTTCCACTTTCCGTCACGTACTTCGCAACGGAGCGTTCGGTGAGCTGCTTCTGCAAGGCAAAGAGCCCGAGCGTTGGGAGCATGTGTTCGCAACGATTCAGAGTGCCGCGAGTCAGAAGCTGCTGGAAAGGTTTGGCCCGACGCACTTCAAGTACGTGGTGGTGGATGAATGTCATCACGCGCCCGCAGATTCCTATCGCGCGCTAGTTCCGCACCTGCGTCCCGAGATCCTGCTTGGACTGACCGCGACTCCAGAGCGCACCGACGGCAAACCCCTGCTGCCAGACTTCGACGGACACATCGCCGCCGAGCTGCGCATCTGGCACGCGCTCGAACGCCAGCTGCTGGTGCCCTTCGAGTACTACGGCATCTCCGACAACACGGACCTCACGCGCATCCGCTGGAGCCGCACGGGCTACGACGCCGGCCAACTCGAGCAGCTGTATACGGGCAACGATGCCCGCGTGGATCTCGTCTTGAAGCAGCTGAGCGATCGCGTGGCCAGCGTCTCACGCGTGCGCGCACTGGCGTTTTGCGTGTCGGTCGAACACGCGGAGTTCATGGCCCGTGCACTGCAGGCGCGCGGCGTCAAAGCGCTGGCGATTCACGGCGGCACACCCGACGAAGTGCGCAGTGACGCACCGCGGCGCCTGCGCGAGCGCGAGATCAACGTGCTGTGCACCTGTGACCTCTACAACGAGGGCGTTGATCTACCGTTCGTGGACACTCTGCTCTTTCTGCGCCCAACGGCGAGCGCAACGCTGTTCTTGCAGCAGCTGGGCCGCGGGTTGCGCCACGACGCCAAGAAGGACTCGTGCTTGGTGCTCGACTTCATTGGCCAGCATCGCGCGGAATTCCGCTTCGACGCGACGCTCTGTGCCTTCACCGGGGTACCGCGTGCACGTCTGGCGAAGGCGCTAGAACACGGCTTCCCATTTCTCCCGAGCGGTTGCGTCTTGCAGCTGGATTCGGTCGCGCGCGCGCAAATCCTCGGCGCCGTGAAGACGCAACTTGCGCGCCGTGCTCGCGTGGTCGCGGAGGTGCGCGAACTGAGCGCGGAGCTAGGCAAGATCACGCTCTGCCAATTCTTGGCAGCGACAGGACGAGAGATCGAAGAGGTGTATGGTGACAAGGGCGGATGGACCACGCTGAAGCACGACGCGGGTGTGCTTCCAGCTGTCGATGCATCGGTTCACGAGCTGAGTCGACGCCTCGGTTGGCTCGCACACGTCGACGAGCCGGCGCGACTGGCGTTGTGGAAGAACCACGACCTGTCGCGCCTGAGCGACTCCGATCGTGTGCGCTACACGATGTTGGGTTTTCAGCTCGAAGAGCACGGCACGCTGAAGACTGCCGAGCAGGTTGCGGCCTACGTTCGCGGCCACACAGAGATTGCTGGCGAAATCGCAGAGTTGAGCGACGCGCTCGACGAGCGTATCGCTGTGGCGCGGGACGTCTACCCCGTCGAAGCGTGGCCTCTCGCCTTGCATCGACACTATTCGCGTCGCGAGATTCTCGCGGCAGTCGGCTACGTAAAGCCCGGTGACAAGGCCAGCACGCCGCAAAGTGGCATCCTCAAGCTCGACGCAAAGCGCGAACTCTTGCTGGTCACGCTCGACAAGTCAGCGAGCAGTTTCTCCCCGAGCACGCGCTATAGGGACTACGCTATCTCGCCGTCGCTGTTTCACTGGGAGACTCAGTCAATCGCCAGCGTCAGCCGTGAATCCGGGCAACGCTACATCGAGAGTCCAGGCAACGGCTGGAGCTTCTATCTCTTCGTGCGCACTGACCCCGATGCGACCTACGCGTTCGCGGGGCCGGCGCGCCACGTTTCGCACCTGGGGGATCGCCCGATCGCGATCACCTGGCAGCTGGAACACGACCTACCCGCCATGTTGTATCAGCGCTACGCGACCCTGGCGCAGGGCTAGCGCGCGCGGGGCGAGCTGCTGCACGAGCGCCGCGAGGCTACCGGTGTAGCTTCTGTTCTGGGGCCGCGTGCGTCATCACCACGCAACGCTTGCCCGCGTACGGCCAAGGCTCGAATCCCAACGCCATGTTGTAGGTGCTGCGGCCCACGATGATCGTGTCGATCGAGGCGTGGAAGCGCTGGTAGCCGTAGTCTTCGCCGGGGCGCTCGACCATCGAGAGCCAGTCGATGCGGCCGTCGGTGCGGGCGATGAAGCCGTCTAGACTGACGGCGATGTAGACCGAGCATTGCACGCGGACGAGTCTAGGGCGGACTCGGAGCTGCGAACAGAGTGTCTACATTCCCGCGTCCGACACACAGCCACAGCACTGCGCGTTGTCGGCCGCCAGCGCCGGGCAACCATGAACGTCGCTGACCGCGGCGAAGTATACGTCGTACTCCGGGCTCCAAGTCCGGCACTCAGTGAGTGAACGAGCCCATCCGCCACCTGGACCACTGCTGGAACAACCCGGCAGGCCGATCGGGCAGCACACACCGTCCTTGGGAACCACCAGCTGCAGCACGACCTGCTGGGTGGCGTCGCAGCTGGCGCCGGTGGAGTACTTGATGGTGATGCGCAGCGTGCCTTGGAACGCGCGGGTCTCGACTACCGGCGCGGGACTCTTGGCGGTGGTTTCGCCGGCGGGTGCGGGCTTCTCGCCCGTCTTCACGTACTGCCGCGCGTAGCCGAGGAAGATCTGCAGTGGCAAGCTGTCGCAGCCGACCACGTCACAGCCAAGATTGAATTCCGGGCGCACGAACACTCCGTCCAGGTAGTAGCCGGGGTTGTTGAAACTCGGATAGCGGTCGTCTTGCAGCGAGGCCCACTGGCCAGAAGCGGTTTGCTTCTCGACCTGCGTTGAGCCGCTGCAGCTCTGGGCGTGCAGGGATTGGCCGCCCAGCACGTCGACCACGATCTGATCGCCGTCGAGTCGTGCCTGGAAGGTCACGCCGCCGTCGCGCTGTGCAGCGTCGGGACCTGCGTCGTGACTTGGGCCTGCGTCGTGATTGGGGCCCGCGTCGAGGCGGGCGCCCGCATCGTGCGTGGCCCCGGCATCGCCAGGGCCCGCCACTGTCTGGTTTTGACCGCACGCAACCAGCAGCGCCAGGCAGCCGCAGTGAAAGACGCCAAAGCGAGCTGTGCCACCTTGAGTCATGTGGGTGATCATGCCGTTGGTTGTGCAAACGGCATACCAACCATCGGATGACGCATGGGCGTTGGCCTTCAGCTGCAAGCCCTGTTAGGGAGACTGAGAAGAGCGAGCCCCGCGCGGACTCAGCTGTGCGCGTCCAGCGCTTTTGCGAGTCCACGCGGGAGCTTGATCGCGCTGAACTGTTCGCGGGGGTAGAGGTAGTCCTCTCCCGACTCGTCGATGACGCGGATCATCCCCAACTTCTGCGCTGCGTTGTCGGTCAACGCGGTATAGATCTTTCGAACCTCAAGTGACGCAGCGTAGCCGTCGTTTGACAGACAGACGACGAACCGCGGCGCAGCGTCACGAGATGACGCGCTTGATCTTGTATTCTTTGCGCCCGACGCCGTGCGCTTCGTACCAGTGGATTTCCGCTGTGTGGACGCTGCCATTTGGAAGCCTGATTCTACCCACGCCC